>JALHHX010000032.1:0-34587 GCA_022837245.1 Lentisphaerota bacterium | reverse complement strand
TACCGGGTTGTCGTGTCCCCGGCGCCAAAATTCGTTAATCCAATTAACCAATGCTACACCGGACACGAACCGATATGCAAGCGATATCCTTGGGCGCATTAGCGGGGGCATTAGCGGTTATTGGCGCCATGAGGCGTTGGCGGGGGCGTTGTTCGTAGTGGCGCCGTGAGGCGCTGACGCGGCATGCCCTGACGGGCACACTACAAACCAAGGAGCGCCCCGCAAGCAGAGCCTGCTTGCGGGAAGAGGGTAAAAAGCCCCGCGCCGTGGAGAAGGTGTTAGGTTTTAGGTACTAGCCGCTTCGCGCTATGCAACCACGGCAGCTAAGCACGTAGCAAGGGAAAATCTGCGGTAATCTGCGAAATCTGCGGATAACTTACACGTAGTAAGGGCACGTAGCAAGAGCTTCGCGCCTTCGCGTCTTCGCGTGAGATATATTACGTAACAAGAGCAAAATCCGCGGTAATCTGCGCCATCTGCGGATACCTCCCACGTAGCAAGGGCAAATCTGCGGATACCTCCATCCTTTTCCTCTGTTGCGACCAACGTTTTTTTGGTAGGATATCTGCTTGCAAGTGGTTCAATATTACTGAAACGAACATGAAAAAGACTTCCAACATCAAAACTGTAGTCGGCGACATCGATGCCGAGGTTCTTTCTTTCACAGTTGGCAAAGACCCCGTGCTCGATCTCGATCTGGTCGAATGGGATTGCCTCGGAACGGCAGCCCATGTGACTATGCTCTCGCAGATGCAGGTGGAACCGCGCATCTTCAACGAGGAGGAGCGCGATGCAGTGGTGGCAGAGCTGAGCAGAATCGCCAAGGCCGCGCGCCGCGGCAGGTTCAAAATCACCAACGAGGACCAGGACTGCCATCTCGCCATCGAGCGCACGCTCACGGAAAAGCTAGGCGACCTAGGCCGCCGCGTCCACACTGGGCGGAGCCGCAACGACCAGGTTGCCACCGCAATCCGCCTATACATGCGCGACCAGATGCTCGGTGTCATCGAAGAGGCGGTGGAGCTCGCGCAGGCGTTGCTTAAGTTCGCCCGCAAGCACGAAAAGCTGCCTATGGTGGGGCGCACGCACTTCCAACCGGCGATGCCGAGCAGCGTAGGCGTATGGGGTTCGTGCTATGCGGAGGGGTTGTTCGACGATCTGGGGCTTCTGTGGGCGGCGTACGACTTCATCGATCGCTGCCCGCTCGGTTCCGCCGCGAGTTACGGTGTCCCGCTGCCGATCGACCGCGACCTGACCTCGGAGCTTCTCGGTTTCAGAGAGCCGATACACAACGTGATGTATGCCGGCAATTCGCGCGGAAAGGCGGAGGCCGTGGCGGTGTCGGCACTCTGCCACGTGATGCTGACCCTGTCTCGCCTGGCCGAGGACCTGGTGCTCTTCTCGGCACCTGAGTTCGGATACTTCAAGATCCCCAGGCAATTCTGCACAGGAAGCAGCATCATGCCGCAGAAGTACAACCCCGACGTGTGCGAGCTCATACGCGCCAAGGCGGCACGCCTTATAGGGCTGTCGGCCGGGAGCGCGTCGCTGCTAAAAGCCATGCCGGGTGGATACAACCGGGACTTGCAGGACTCTAAAGAGATGCTCATGGAGAGCTTCCGCGCGACGCGGCCGAGCCTGCGCATCATGACGCGCCTCGTAGGCGGGCTGGAACCAGACCCGGAAAAGTTGCGCTCGGCGTTTGAGCCCGGGGTGTTCGCGACGGACCGCGCGCTGGAGCTCGTGGCAGGCGGCATGCCTTTCCGCGACGCGTACCATCAGGTGCGCGACAATCTTGGCGACCTCGCGAAGATGGATCCAGACGAAGTGATCGCCAAGAAGACCCACCTTGGCGCGACTGCTGGCCTCGATTTAAAGGCGTACGACGAAGCTATGGAAGACGCCCGGATAGCAGCCGAGGAAACGCGCGCCGGTATCATCGTGGTGTTCGAGACGCTGATGGAGCCCATATCCGAGGATTAGCGGAGGGCTGCGTCAAAGGGAAAACAAGGAGGGGCGCAATGAACGGCAACAACGGAACTCAGGAAGAAGATTTTGTGGAGCGCATAACGTTCACGAAAAAGCAGAACAGGATAATCACCAAGGCGATATCGATGTTCTCGATGTTTCTGGCGTTCGCGCTCGTGTACGTGATCGTCTTCTATGTTTTCAAGTTCATAGACGTCCACAGCAATGTCATTCTCCCCCCCATCGTGGCGCTTATCGTTGCCGAAGTTGTGAAGCCGGCATACGACAGGCTGCGCTGGTTTTTCTGGCGCTTCTTGGGCGGGGAAAAGCTCAACCTCAAACCAGCCGGACAGGATGGAGTCAAGTGCGAGGCGGCGGAGCACCGCGCGAATTCTCTGCGCAGGGCCGCCAACTACACCGCCATGGTTGTCCTGCTCCTGGCTATCTTGATCCCGCTCGCCATCTTCCTCTTTTTCTTCGGGAGCCTTTTGATCGACCAATTCGTGGCGCTGTTCAACGCGCTTCCCGGGTACGCCAAATGGACGTATGAGGCCGTAACGACGCGCCTTCCGAAGGTCATGGAATTAGCCGAGACCCATAACCTGACGCCACTGATCGAGCAGCTGAACCCCAAGAACTGGTTCGATTCGGAGAATATCTCGATGATGGCTTCCACTCTCGGCTCCTCCGCGTTCACGATCTGGGACTACATGAAAGGCCTAGTGGTCGCGTGCGGCGCATGGCTCGTGTTGCCCGTCTATACCGGGATATACCTTGCATCGCGTCCGCTGGAGGGGGCGGACTTCACAAAGTACATGGTTGGCGCGAGCGAACGCACGCGGAATAACGTCCGCTTCCTGATCGACGAGTTCATCCGCATCATTGTGGCCTTCTTCCGCGGCCAGGTTCTGGTGGCGCTCATCCAGGGCGTGCTCTTCGGCCTGGGCTTCCAATTCATCGCCGGGATCAGCTACGGCATGATCCTCGGCATCACGCTTGGCATATTCAACATCGTGCCATATCTCGGCAACATCTTAGGCTTGCCTGTGATCGGTGCGCTCGCGGTGTTAGGAGGCGAAGGAACCGGGTGGTCGCTAATGGGGCTGCTAAACATAAGCGCGCCGTGGTCCGGATGGGTTAGGCTGGTGGTCGTCCTCTTGATATTTGGGACCGTGCAGACGCTCGACGGGTATTTAATCACGCCTAAGATCATCGGCAAACGCACGGGCCTGAATGCATTCGCCGTTATATTCTCGCTGTTCTTCTGGGGTTCGGTGATAGGCGGGGCGCTCGGCATGGTGCTGGCGATTCCGCTGAGCGCATTCATCGTGGTTTCGGTGCGCTTCATAGCGCTCGAATACTTCGGCGAAACGGTGGCAACGCAAACAGCGGCCGGTGGCGAGCAGAATAAGACGATTGGCAGGACGTGACGCCAGCACGGGCGGAAATGGGGGCGAGGGGATGAGCCGCAGCATACTGCACGTCGATATGGATGCGTTTTTCGCGGCCATAGAGCAACGCGACCACCCCGAGCTGCGTGGCAAGCCCGTTATCGTCGGCGCAGGCCCGCACGAGCGCGGGGTGGTGTCCACCGCATCGTACGAAGCGCGTAAGTTCGGCATACATTCAGCCATGCCATCGCGTGAGGCGTATCGTCGGTGTCCAAACGCGATCTTCGTGCCCGGCAACCACCGTCTCTATATGGAGATCTCCCGCCAGATTTTCCGGATCTTCGGCCGCTACACGCCATTCGTGGAAGGGCTTTCGTGCGACGAGGCGTTTCTAGACGTCGGCGGCTCGCGCAAGCTTTTCGGGGACTCCGTGGCAATCGCCAAGCGCATACGCGCGGATATAAAATCGGAGCTCTCGCTGACCGCTTCGGTCGGCGTGGCGCACAATAAATTCCTCGCCAAAGTCGCGAGTGACATGAACAAGCCGGACGGTCTCACCGTTGTGCCGGATGACGAAGAGGGCGTGCGGCTCTTCCTCGCGCCGCTGTCCGCGCGGCGCATTTTCGGGGTCGGCCAAAACACCGCCGCGGCGCTGGAAAAAGCCGGCATCCGCACCATAGGCGACATCCAGATGGCCAACCGCGCAACTCTCGCGAGGGTTGTCGGGGAAAACGGAGCCGCGCACATAATTGAGCTGGCCTTCGGGCGCGACGATCGTCCGCTCGAACTGGAGCGCGAGGAGAAGAGCATATCGCGCGAATACACTTTCCCGGAAGACGAGCGCGATGAAGAGAAAATCGTGGCCGTTTTGCTGAATCTCGCGTCGGACGTCGCGCGCCGTGTCCGCAAGCACGGCAAATACGCCGCCGTCGGCAGACTTAAGCTGCGTTGGAGCGACTTCACCTCCATATCGCGTCAACGCCCTTTCGATAAACCGTCGTGCGACGACATAACCTTTCGCGAAATGGCTCGCTCTCTCTATGACTCCGAAAAGGGGACGGGTCGGCCCGTGCGCCTGATCGGGTTCGGAACCATGGGATTCTCCACGGAACGCGCCACGCAGATGGAGCTGTTTGCTGACGAGTCAGATAAGCTGGAGAAGCGCGAAAACCTCAGCCGGGCCCTGGATGATATTCGCACGAAGCTCGATGGCGGCGAGATCAGCTTCGGACACGATCGCAATGATTGAGCAAATATTCTCGCTGGGCTTTGCGCAGTTTGATACCGGGGCGCGCGGCGGTTAGCATCCCCTCCGCTTGTGGCAGAGTCTCCACCCTGCCACGGCGCAGCAGATAGGCCGCGGTGAAGAAGCCGGTGCGTCCGTGTCCCTGCGCGCAATGGATGTAAACCGCGCCCTCCGGCAGGGAGTCTATGCAATCGCACAGGGCGTCGCAATCTCGCGTCGAGGCCTCAAGTATAGGGAAAGACACGTATTTGATCCCATTAGACGGATCTCGCAGGAATTTTGCGCCGGGAAATTCGGCTGCGAGGTCGACACAAACAGCAACGCCTTCAGGAAGATGGGACGCACGCGTTGGACGGCGTCCGGCCCAGACTCCATCGCAGATTTTGTCGTACTTGTTTTCCCGGCCGAAAACTGTGATTGCGATTTGCCGCGCCCACAATAAGGCCAGATACGGCAACATTACAATCGAGTAAAGAGGTGAGACGCGTCCGTCTGCGGTTTTGCCGAACAGGTCGTGGTCGTTTTCGCGGTATGCGTAGTGCAGCAGCCCTGCGATGGTCATGCCCCAGAACAGCAATACCGACACCTTGTGCCACGTATACCCGATCACCATTCCCTTACGTATGGCGAACAGCCCCCCCACGCCAAGCAGAATCATCAGCACGCCGTAGAATCTCGCTAGATGCGATGCTGTCGTAGATTTTCTATTACTCTTCTCCATACTTTTAACTTTTACCTCTTTTCATACGGTGCAAAGCTACAAAACCTGTGGTGTGTAATGGCTCACGCGAAGGCGCGAAGGCGCGAAGCTTGTGTTGTTTTTTAATCTCACGCTGTAGACCATCCTTAAGCAAGAGGGCGAAGAAGTTAACAGGCAACCCAAGATCTCGGTACATGAAAGGGACTACGTATTTCATTTTTCTTCATGGCCTCCGTTCTCTTTTTGGTGTATACGAAGTCGTGAAGAAGCAAAATTTTTGTGATTGTTAACCACGCGCTCCAGACCATCTTTCAGCAAAGGGGCACCGAAGTTGATGAGCAAGCCAAGATGTAAATTCATCAATCTTAGATAGGTCAAAAGTTGTTTAGGATGAACAGGATGTATGGTTTCAACCGATTTTAGCTCAATAATCAAAACCTCGTCGATTAGTAAATCCAGCCTGAATCCTTCATCTATCTCAATACCTTGATAAATAATCTTCACGAGTTTTTGCCGTTCCACCTTCAACCCGCGTTCAGTAAGTATTTTTGCCATTAATACTTCATACACCGATTCCAGTAACCCAGGTCCCAAATCACGGTGTAGTTGGAACGCCACATCAATCACAATCGAAGCAATCTCCTCAACATCCCTTTTGAGTTTCGGAGTTTCGAATGTGGATTTGGGGTCATGATCCGTCATTTGGGACAACTCTTTTTTTAATTCACGTGAGACCGCAAAAACGCAAATTTTGTATTGAGGTTTTTATTTCATCTCGTCTTGGGGTCTCTGTTTGAAGTAGGCGTAGCACAGGCTTCGCGGCGTCGCGTCTTCGCGTGGGATATCCGGAGCAAAAGCTCCGTGTGCCACTACACCTTTGGTTTGAGTTGCGGGAAGAGTATGACGTCGCGGATGGCTTCGGTGCCGGTTAGCATCATGACGAAGCGGTCGATTCCGAGACCCAGGCCGCCTGCGGGGGGCATGCCGCTTTCAAGCGCCGCAATGAAGTCCTCGTCGATTTTTTCGATTTCGTCGCCTGCCTGGTTGGCGAATGCCTCGCGCTGCGCGATCGGGTTGTTCTGCTCGGTGTATCCTGGGCAGAGTTCTTTGCCGCCGACTACGAATTCGAAGACGTCGGCGAGCTCCGGATCGTCCGGGCACGTCTTTGCGAGGGGCACGAACTGCCGCGGTATGCGGGTGACGAACGTGGGTTGGAAGAGGGTGCGCTCGATGAGCTTGTCGTAAACCTCGTGTGTGATAAGGAGATGGTTCCACCCCGGTTCGCATTGCACTCCAGCAACTTCCGCTGCGGCGCGCGCCTCGTCGACGCCGAGTTCGAACCAGTTGGCGCCCATGCGTTCTCTCATTAGATCATGGTACGAGACTTCCCGGTATGGCGGCGTGAAATCGAGCTCGCCTTCGCCATACTTCACCTTGCGTGTGCCGAGGACGGTGTCGCAGACATGCGGGATCATGCCTTCGAGGATGTTTTTCATGGAAGTGCGGTCGCCGTATGCCTCGTAGATTTCGATGACGGTGAACTCGGGGTTGTGAGTGCGGTCGAGGCCTTCATTGCGGAAGTTGCGGTTCATCTCGAATATCTTGTCGAAACCACCGACCAGCAAGCGCTTCAGGTAGAGCTCTGGGGCGATGCGCATGTACATAGTGCAATCGAGCGCGTTGTAATGCGTCGTGAACGGGCGCGCGGCGGCGCCGCCTGGCTGCGGCTGCATCATGGGCGTCTCGACCTCCTGGAAGCCGCGTTTTTCGAGGAATGAGCGGATTTCGCGCACGATGGCGATGCGCTTGTTGAAGCGATCACGCGATTCGGGATTCGCTGTGAGGTCGAGGTAACGCTGGCGGTAGCGGTCCTCGGTGTCCTGGAGGCCATGGTACTTCTCCGGCGGTTGCTGTATGGCCTTCGATAGGAGCGTCCAGCTGTTGACGCGTATGCTCATCTCGCCGGTGCGCGTGGTGAACATTTCGCCGTCGACGCCGATGTGGTCGCCGAGATCGATGAACTTGTATGCGTCGAAAGCTTCGCCGCCCAGATGTTTCTTGTTAATGAAAAGCTGGATTCGTGCGGAGCCATCGTTCAAGTCGGCGAATATGGTCTTGCCCATGTCGCGCGATGTCATTATCCTGCCGGCGGCGCGGACGACGAGGTTCTCTTCGTACATGGCACGGAGGTCTGCCACGCGGGCAGTGCGATCGAACGCAAGGCCGAATGGTTTGTAGCCGAGCTTCTCGAGTTCGCGCATGTTCTCGATGCGCCGTTCGCGGTATTCGTTCGAGGTGCGCGCGGCTTCGGCCGTTGTGCGATTTGAATCTTCGCTGTTGTGTTCTTCTGACATTGCTGATTTATTTTGGTTGCGTTGTTTAGTTTGCGCTGAGGACTCAAAGTATATCGCACTGGCCGCCGCCGCATGCCACGGTCTGTGTAAGTATGGTGTTGTCGCGTTTTTCGATCATAAGGGTGTAGTCGACCGGATTGGAAGTGCGGTTGATGTCGTCCCAAAGCTTGCTGTTGTTCACGCGTTTAAGGCACCGCGTCATTTTCAGCACATCGCCCCCGAAATAATTTGAGGCGAATTTCTTTGCGCGTTCCATCCAGTGGAACTTCGCGGCGTACTCGTCAATCATCGCGCGCGCGACCTTGCCGCTTGTGCCGGCCGGTATTTCAGGCGATGCGCTGAAGTCCGCAGAGGCGCGTCCGAGAACGGCGTCGCAAGCGGCCCAGAGGTTGTTGTCGAACGCCTCGTAGGCCTCGTCAATGATACCGGAGGCGTACATGGCGCCGTCGCCATAGTATGAAATGATCTCGGCTGCCGTGGGTACGGCGCAGAATGGCGCCTGTGGGTAGTCTAGATCGCCGCCTTCCGGCAGCAGGGATATCCCGGCGAAAGCGTCACGGTTGTCGTAAATGTAATCTTCCACTTGTTTCCACTCGCCGTCGCGGACGTTGATGGTGTTGGAGACGTTGTGGCTGAGCCACGGCTGCGCGCAGCGCTCCGGCCGTTTGCCGGCGTCTATCCAATTCCTCTTTGTGATCTTGACATGTTCCAGGAGCTGGATGGCGGTGATGTCATTTTTCGTGACGGCATCCTCACCTGCCTCGATGCAGAAGATTAGGGCGACGTCAGTGCCGTTGGGGTTCCAGACGGATTTCTCGACCGACAGCGGGTTTTGCGCGCGGTAGAAATCGACCAGCAGTTCGTCCTCGTTCGCCTGGGCGCGGCGGAAATAGCGGCGTGCGTGGTGGGGGTGTATGCCGGAGCTGGTGCCAAGTATGCAGGATGTTGAGCCGGCGGGTTTTACGCATGTGGCGCGGGCGCATGGGTTGAGGCCGATGCGTTTGGCGACGACTTCATTTGTGTCCAGGATGAGTTTCGCGGCCTGGCGCTGCAGTTCGGGGTCGAACGAGATCGCCGGGTGCTCCATCATGCCAGTCATGGAGACGCCGAGCAGGGCCTCGCGGCGCGCGATGTCGGTGCTGACCTGGCCAAGATATTCGAAATCTGTGTAGTCGGCCTGCAAGGTGCCTAGGATGGCCGAGATGCGGGCGGATTTCATGAACTTCTCCGCGGTGTCCACCTTGCCCATGTTTATTTCGCATAAGTTGCAGAAAGCGAAACCGCTGACGCCGTCGATCTGCGGATAGAGGCCGATTTCCACGCACGGGTTGAAAGTGGCTTCCAGGTCGTCTGTCCACACAAAGCCCGGTTCGCCGTATTCCTTGACGGATTTCATGAGCCTGGAGAACTGTTCGCGCGAGGTTGAGTTGCGCAGGAGCATGGCCGAGTTGTTGGCACGGGCGCGCTGGGGGTTCTCAATGAACCAGTTGCCGGTCTTGGCGGTGGCCATCAGTTCGTCGTCGGGGGAGAAGAGGCATATGCAGGCGCTGCGGCGCACGCCGCCGGAAAGCACCGCGTCTGAGGCGTGCATGATGATGTCGTAAGAGTCGATAGAACGCAGATTGGCGGAATCGGCGTCCCCGATCAGGTTGTTGAGCAGGCTGCGGATTATATCAAGACTGCGGTGCAGGGGGTCGGGGCCGGGGGCGCGGCCCATGCCGGATGATATCGGCGAGCCTTTGGGGCGTATGGCGCTGTAGTCGAACTTGACGACCTGCCCGGCGTATTCGGGGAAGGGCTGGTTTTCCGTGAAGTACGATGAGAGCAGGATGCCGAGAGCGTCGGCCCAGCCCTCGATGGTGTCGGGAATCTGGAAGGTGGCCTCTCCGCCGCGAGGCTTCGCTATCGGGGGCAGTTTGGCGATGTGGTGCGTCTGGACGGAAAAGCCGACGCCCGCGCCGCAGAGCAGCAGCCACAGGGCCTCCTGGAAGAAGCGCGGCCGGTCGCAGTACGACGTCGTGCAGTTGTACATGCGGGCGTTTTTGCGCAGGATCGGATCGCCGCCGAATTGCATGGCACGCTGACTGCCCAGCACGAGGCGTTTGTACATGCCGTCCCGCGCCTCTTCGAGCAGATCCTCCACATCAAGCCCCTTGGCCTGGAAGTGGCGGCGATGCATGTCGATCACGCGGTCGACAGCCTCCTCGAACGTCTCGCGACGAAGCTTTTCCGGGAGGTAGCGGCTGTATTTTGATGTGAAAACGTAGTCCTGAAGTGCCTGAATGCTCATGTCTTGCTAAAAATCCTCAAATGGGTGGGCCGCTTGACGCGGTGAAAATATAGATTGATTAAGTTGAAAACGTCACAACGCCGAACCAACATACACGCCATGCTCGACGCAATTTGTCGGAATAGTACGGCGTCCATGAAACAACACTAGATATAGCGTATTTGTGGAAAGAAGTCCACTATAAAAGGAGTTTGAAATTTTCATCGACGGGCAAAACACACGTAACCTCCGCTCCCTCAAATCCATACGGAAGGCCGCGTTTATCCTCCGCATGCCGTGCTGCTTCAAACGTTCGCCTGTTCCGGGGATGTAAAAGGCGCTTCGGAGCGCCGTTGGTCACTTCCCGGCATAGCCGGACGGATGGGCTCGGTGCCAGCCCCATGCAGTCTCGATTATGGCCTTGGGTTCGGTGTGCTCGGCCTTCCAACCCAGGACTTGCGCGGCCTTCGAGGGATCGGACACAAGAAAATCTGGGTCGCCCGCGCGGCGCGGCGCGACGTCCGCGGGGATCGGGTGGCCGGAAACTTCGCGGGCGGCTTCGATAATCTCACGAACTGAAAAACCGTGCCCCGTCCCGAGGTTGACTGCGCCGGAAAAGTCGGACTCGATGGCGAGCAGATGTGCCCGCGCGAGGTCGGAAACATGTACGTAGTCGCGCACGCACGTGCCGTCGGGCGTGTTGTAGTCGCCGCCGAAAATCTGAATGCGTCCGCTCTGCCCAAGCGCGACTTTGAGCAGGTTGGGGATTAGGTGCGTCTCGACGGCATGATCCTCTCCGAGTCGGCCTTCCGCGCCGCATGCGTTGAAGTAGCGCAGGAACACCGGTTGGAAGGCGTGGATCTTAGCGTACCAACCGAGCATCTGCTCGAAAATCAGCTTCGATTGCCCGTACGGGTTGGTGGGGCGTTGCGGCGTTGCTTCCGTGATGGGCATGGTGTCAGGCTGCCCATATGTGGCGCATGTCGACGAAAAAATGATGCGTTTGACGCCACACTCGTTCATGGCTTCGGCGAGGTTGACGCCGCCGCAGTCGTTGTTGCGGAAATACTTGCCGGGGTTTGCTGAGGATTCGCCTACGAGCGCGTAGGCCGCGAAGTGCATCACGGCGTCGGGTCGCGCGCGATCCATGGCATCGAGGATGTCGCGGTAATTGCGCAGGTCGCCCTTTATAAACTCCGCCCGCTCGTCGAGCGCTTCCTCGTGCCCCAGTTCAAGACTGTCGAACACCGTCACTGAATGCCCTGCGTCGAGCAGGTGTTTGGAGGCGACGCTGCCGATGTATCCGGCGCCGCCGGTTACGAAAACCCTCATTCACATCTCCCTTCAAGCTCGGCAATTTTTTCTTTGAGTTGATTAACCTCTTCCTTGAGGCGCTCAACGCTTTTCGGCATATGGAAATGGCGCATGGCCTCGCGACGGTCTACTGCCGGCGTGCCTAAAAATATGCCGTTTGCCTCGAGGTCGCGATGCACTCCAGACTGGGCGAGTATCTCCACGCGGTCCCCTATGTTCAAGTGTCCGGCCAGTCCTGCCTGACCCCATATCATAACGCCGTTGCCGATGTGCGTGCTACCCGAGATCCCGACGTGCGCAACGATGCCACAATACTCGCCAATCTGAACGTTGTGACCAATCTGAACAAGGTTGTCGATCTTTGTCATGCGTCCGATTTTCGTTACTCCGAAACGTGCTCGGTCCACAGTCGTGTTAGCCCCGATTTCGACGTCATCGCAGAGTTCGACGATTCCGACTTGTGGAATTTTTTCTACCTTAACCGAGCCGTCGGGCTGAACTTCCGTAGTGTAGCCGAAACCGTCGCTGCCAATCACTGCCCCGCTGTATATTATGACTCTGTTCCCGATTTTGCAGCGCTCGCGGATGGAGCATTGTGGGTAGAAGTGGGAGTCGGAGCCGATCACGCATTCTTCGCCGATTGTCACGTGCGCTTCGATGACGCACCTGTCGCCGACAACCGCTCCGTCGCCTATGACAGCGTACGGGCCTATATGCACGTTCGCACCTAGTTTGACGCCTACTCCCACCACGGCGGTGGGATGGACGCCGGGCTTGCGGACGATTTCTGGCGGCGTGAAATGCGGTGCAACCATCGCGAAAGCTTTGTCGGGCGAGGCGACGCGTATCACTTTCGCCGCGACGCCTTTGCAGTCGTGTTCGGGGCCGACCAGCACGGCGGTCGCTTTCGTCGTCGGCAACTGGGCCGCGTATTTTACGTTGGAGAGAAAAGACAGGTCGCCGGGCAATGCGTCGCGCAGAGATGCCACTCCGGAGATATCAGGATCATCAGAGGCGTTCTCGAGCACGCCACCAACGAGTTTTACAACTTCGCTCAGTTTCATTTTTTACAGGATGCGTGAAAGTGATAGCAATTTATTTAACGGGTTTCGGTGCTTTTCCTTCGACCGACAGCCTGCTGGTGCCAGGCGGTGTTGAGAAGTCCGCCGGTGCTGTCAGCGAAGCTTTTGTTTTGAGGCTGCCGACTGCTTTGACCACCTCTTCGGTTATGTCGAGTTCGTCAGAAGAATACGCCACAATCGTCACGGGTGCGCCGGCTCGGAAGCCCGACTTGTCGAGAATAAGATCATATTTACCCTTCTCGGCGATTTTCTTGATTTCGGCGGAGACATCGTCCATAACCGCGCTAAAGAGTTCGAATTCCATTTCCTGGAGCTGGCCTTGGAGATCGTCAACAAGCCTGCGCAGATCCTGTTCCTCCGTGCGGATTTTCTTATCAACATCGCGGGCCTCCTCGACCTTGGCTTTGCGAATAGTCTCGCTCAGGGCCTCGTTGTTGGCTTCCTTCATGATGTCACTCAAATTCTTGTACATCTCCTTGATCCTATCGCGCTTGATATCGCGATCGGCCTCGAAGCTCTTCTGTTTCTTCACTAGCGTCTCTTTGTTGATCTGCGTCTGTGGGTGCGCCAGGATGACCTTTTCCATATCAACCACCGCAATTTTTGTCTGGGCGAAAGCGGGCATGGCCGCGATGGCGACAGCCGCCAGAATCATAAACTTCTTCATATTTTGGATTCCTTCCTTGGTGTACGGCGTTTCGCCGTGACATTGATTGTGTATATCTTATAAGTACACCCTTTATTTTACAGAATCCAGGCATTCCAATCAAGAACCGTTTGAATCCGGCTTCCCCCATTTTTCAGCCATCTTCACAGGGTGGGCCCCCCCCGTGGGGCAAAGCCTCTAAAAACATGAGCCTCATCGCTTCTGGCGGACCTTGCGGAGAACTGTCTGGGAGGCATAGGAAGGTGCCTGCCCCGGTGGCGGTGTTGTGTGCCTGAGGGCAGGCTCTTGCCCGCAGGCTTCCTTCATCCCGTGGCAAAGGTCCAGCGTAAGCATTGGAGATCGGCAGGCCTCTGCCGCCGTTGCGTGGCAAGAGCCATCGTAAGCGGGTGTGAGTGCGCGGTGTTGTCGAGATTGATTAACGCGTGATGATTTCTTCCACTAGGCATTCCGAGAAAAGCCATTCTCCTTCCTGGAGAACTAGAAGGCATTGTATTTCGCGGGCCTCGTCGAAAGACTCTGATTCTGAGCTTCCCTTGATCCGTCCCGTAAGCCTGCAGACGGCAGTGTCCGCCCCCGTCTTTTCGACAACTATGTCGTGGAATTCTACCGACAGGCTTTCGCATTTTGTCTTGGCTGAAAGCAGCGCCTGCACGATTTCCTGTCTGTCGTACACACCAGAGAATTCGTGAACAGGAATTTTTATTTTTATCTCTGGCGCGACAATATCGCGCAGCTTGTTGCTTTCTAGACCCTTGGCGGCGATTCCATCGTCCGGTTCGACGGAAATTATGGAAGCCAGTTTGTTGAATTGGCGCCGGATTTTGTAGGCGTCGTTGTTCGTGTAAACGTGAAATCCGATAAACAACACCAAGGCCAGCACGATCAGCGCTGGGCGCGCCATATTTTTTGTTTTTATTTTCATAGAACCTTCCCAAGTATCCTGTTTGCGGAGACTTCCCCCAACATGTGTTTTTCAAGTGGCACTGCCCGGTTGTCTCCCACAACATACACATGCCCCGGAGATACTGTTCTGGGGGTAAGATTCCAATCGGATGGCACTGCCTTGTATGGCTCTTCGATTCTTTCTCCGTTCCGGTAAAGATCGCCCGATTTGAATTCGATTAAGTCACCTGGTAGGCCGACAACCCGTTTAAGCAGTGCTATTCCGTTCCCAACGTAACGTATTCCCACGACATCGCCGCGTTTGGGTTCGGTGAACCAATACGAGGGAGTCCAACAGAAGGTGAATCCCCGGTCGGCAAAGGTGGGCTCCATGCTCTTGCCCCTGATTTTCATGGGCAAACATACGTGCCCGAAGAACACGTATGCGATTGCGGCGACGGCCAGCACCCGAAGAAAAAACCAGCGTGTCAGTTTCGGGAACAGAAAATTCTCAAGCCATTTCCCGTGTCCGCTCACTTTGCCTTTGCTTTAGGAGCTTTCTTTATCCAGTTGCCTTTTTCGTCCATTATGTAATGGCCGGGTTTTTCGCTTTCCGCTATCTGCTTGGCGCGGCGGCGACCGACATGCTCGGCCGTGGTTTTGCCTTTTTCGGCGATGGCTTCGTAAACGATCTTGCGATCTGCGTTTTCGGCGTTGACTAGATCCTGATTGGCCTTTACCTTCGCGTCGCGGTTGGATTTGCCCCCGACGAAGTCCAGATAGCCGAGGTTGTCTTCCCCGACGACACCGGCGTCCTTGAGCGCTTCTATGGGCGCCTTGCGGTTTATCATGCGTCGCTGGACTTCATCACGCTCCTGGGCAAATGCGGGCATTACGCCCATCGCCGCCAAGGTCGCCGCTAGAATTGTCATTGCAAAAAAACGTTTCATTTGTTTGTCTCCTCTGGTTTTGTTTCAGTCACTTGTTCGGCCTCTTTCCCAGGCTCGGCCTCTTTCTTGGGCGCTGGCGTTTCCTGCGCCGGGCCCACTACTACAGGCTGGGGTCCGGGCACGGGTGCGTTGTCGATTTCGCCAAAGAAATCGTCAAGCTCCCTGTCGACTCTCAAGTTGATGTCCATGGTTATGTGGATCGGCTTTATCTCATGTGTGGTTCGTATGCACCCCGCCGCAAAAACCGTGGCCATTACAGCAAGCGGAAAAGCCGTTGATGCGAATCTGATGTTCATGATAACTCCTCCTCTGGGTTGAATCTAACTCTCGGCAATTTGACGCCTGTTAGGTGTTATTTATTCATTCGTGATCAGTGAAAGCGTCTCGGTCAAAGGGATATTGAACGAAGCGTCCAAGATGATTCCCTGGAATTTGACGGGTTGACTGCTCTTGACTATGCCGTCCCTGCCAACGCTATAGTATAATTTGTTCGCTGGCTTTCCGTCCATCTGTAATTTGGCCGTGAGAGTTTCCCCCTCGGTGTTAAGCCCGATCCGCATCCACGAGTAGTCGAAACTTCGTAGCGCGTCAACCGCCAGCGATGTATTTACGGACTCCTCCGCCGCGTCCAAAACCGCCCTTGAGGGTGCCAGCTCTATACGTCCCTCCTCGCCGGGAGTGGAGTAGAGGTAGGCATCGCGGAAAACCACGCCGTCCTCGCGCGAAACCACCACTGGCATGGTGCCGGAAATCTGGCCAGCCCCTCCCGAATCCACGCCGATGCCGATCTGGTGGAGCAGCTCCGAGAGATTGAGCCGGTCAGCGTGGAGCGTGATGCGCGTTCTCCTGTTTTCAGGTGAGAGACGCGTGGATTCCCCGCGTACTTTGCCGCCGCACCAATCGAGGTTTAGGTTGTCAATGAACCAGACTGTCGGGGAATACATGCGGAACCCCATGCGCCCGGATTCGAGCTCAAGCCGTCCGTACTTGAGGTTTTTGAAGCGCAACACCTGCGAGTCGCTCGTGAGCACGGGGAGTTTCGGGAGTGCGAAGGTGAGGCGGATGTCCGAGGCAGAGAAGCGCTTTTCAGGCCATTCAACAGTCCCGTTGGACAGCACGAAGCCGATTGCTCCGCCGCTTTTGCCGCCTTCAAAATAATAACCGCCGGAGGCTCTGGCGTCAGCGTTGATTTTCAGGCCCTCAAGTTCGGGGATCAAGTCGGAGAGGATTGCGAGATCAAGCGGCTGTTCTGACATGGCGAGATAGTTCGTTGCGCGGATGCCGCCCCTGGCCGCCGGGGCGATATCCCCTCCGAATTCCAAGGCGGCGCCGAGGACTGTGACATTGCCTTTGTATGCAAACGGCCCGCCCGGTGGAAGCCGTCCGCTAGCGGAGACGCGCGCCACGTCCATGCCGCGAAAGGCGACGTCCGCTCTGGCTTCGACCGTGGCCGTGATCGTGCCTGAACTGCCCTCTGCGCTCGCTTTAAGGATGAAGTTGGTGGCGGCGGTATCGGCTGCCGTGTAAGAAACAGAAGGTATTTCAACAGAGAGGTCGGCGCGGAGTGCTCTTTCTTTGAGTGCGGCGTCGAGCTCGGCGGAAATATCCGCGTAGTCCAAAGCGGTGCTGCCGATTCGCAGAGATCCGGAGTTCGCTGTGGCGCCGGGCGCGGTCGCCGCGTGGAATCTGTTCGTGGCGTAGCCGAAGGCGATGGCGATAGGCGCGTTTGTGGAAATTTCGACGTATGCCGTGCCGTCGACTTTTCTGGCTGCGAAGTCGCACACGATGTTCGTGGCGTCGAGCGTGACGGGGAAGCCCGGCGCATCGGAGCGGAGTCCCGTGACGGAAGCAATGAAGCATGATGCATCGCCTGAGACCTCGATTGATGGCCTCAACGCTATGGGGCCCGAGGGCGTGTAGGCCGAGGCGTCGCATAGCGCGGAGGCGTCGAACGCAACAAGCTTCGCACCATCAAACTCCGCATCCGCCGCCGCCTTCAAGTTCGCGTTTAGGCCGTACAGCGACTCTGGCATGGCGCGCCGGATCGCATAGGGGAGGGAATAGGATGACAAGACGCCGTCGAGGGTGGCGGAGATCGTCTGCCTCTGGACGTCGCATGCCATTTCGAGCGACAGGCGGTTCGAGGCCAGCATTACGGTGGCGTTTCCGGATATGGAATCCCACTGACGGCCTTCGTTCGCCACGGCCGTCATGTAAACGGGTATTACTATCAGCTCGTCGGTGGTTTTGGCTACGATGCCTCCGTCGATCTGCAGCCGCGAGACTTTTACCGGCAGGGAGCGGATGGATTCTAGAGTAAACGGCTCAGATTCCCCATGCTTAGCGAACAAATCGACCGCAGGGACGTTGAGCACTCCGTTTGTGGCGATCACCCGGACTGTGAGGCCGCTGACACGGATCGAATCGATTTGGCCGGATAGGAGGCGCAAAGGGTGGTATTCGAGGACGCAGGAATCGAGCCCGACAGAGAAATCCCCAGGGAGCATTTCATCATGGAACACGAGGGAGATATCGCTTCTGTAGAGTCCCGCGTGGGAGAGTCTGAACTCCGCCGATTCCCCTTCGGGGATGATGTTTTCGAGGATCCTGTTGATCTGCCAAGTTATGAGTGGCGGCGCGAAAAGCACGACTGCGAGGGTGATGAGCGAGATCGCGCTCATCCATCTTGCAAAGTGGAATCTTCGTTTTTTCTTTGTGTTTTTCTTCATCTTTGCGTACTTTCGCCGGCGGAATCCCCGCGGGGCTGTGAAGCGGGTGCCGGACGCCCCCTCCTTTGCTGTGTGTGGAATCGTACCATTCCATCGCGTGTCAAGACAAGAAGGTTTTGTGGCATACATTGTGCTTGCAAAACATGCGTGTGACGGTGCATAATACGCCGTGTTGCACGTTTATTTCCCGGCGAGGTTCGGCGTTGTTGGGAGCCGGTGTGTTCCGGCGTGATGCGGGTATGGCTCAAAATCAAGAAAAGCAGGAAAAACAATATTATTCGAGCTTTCAGACGGAACTGCTCAACCGCGGGCTGTTGACTGAGACTCGTTTGCGGGAGGTGATAGGCGAGGCAGGCAAGGAGCCGTTGGAGCGCTATCTCATCTCCAGCAAGACGTTGCCGCCCCATGACGTGGTGCTTGCGGTGGCCGCGCACTTCAGCATGGCGCCGATCGTGTTGCCTGGTAATTTTGCGGTGCCGCGGAATCTGCTCGAATTGGCGCCGTTCGAGACCTGGAGCCGCTACAAGGCGGTCCCTATCATGCATTGCGGCGATAAACTCACCGTGGTGTTCGGCGATCCGTTCGATTTGATGGCGATAGAGGAGATCGGGCGAGCCACGAAACTGGGAGTAATTCCCTTGGTGGCGCACGAGAAGGAGGTGCATGCGGCGCTGATGCGCGTAAAGGCGAGGAAGGATTCGGAGAATCCCAATCTCGCCATGGAGAACGTGATGCAGTCCGCGGAGTCCGAGCTCGAGGTCAGCGGGGTCGAGGATTCATCCGAGTCCCTAGACCACGCAGTGGAATCCGCCGAAGAGGCGCCGGTCATCAGGATGGTCAACATCATGCTTCTCGAGGCGCTGCGCACCGGCGCTAGCGACATCCATTTCGAGGCGATGGAGAAGAAATCGCGGTTGCGTTACAGGATAGACGGCGCTCTCATCGAACGTCCGAGTCCCGCAAAGTCGCTGCATAACGCGATCGTCTCGCGCGTCAAGATCATGGCGAACCTCGACATCGCCGAGCGGCGCAATCCGCAGGACGGCCGTTTCCGCGTCAAGGCGCTTGGCAAGGAGGTTGATATACGCGTGAGCATTCTGCCCACCATCCACGGAGAGAAGGTGGTGATGCGCACGTTGGACAAGGCAAACCTGGCGCCGAGTCTCTCCGCGCTCGGGCTAGACGATTTTGCCTACGATGCCATGAAGCACGCCATCGAGCAACCGCATGGCATCATACTCGTCACCGGCCCCACCGGATCCGGCAAAACCACTACGCTCTATTCCTGCCTCCAGGACTTGAACAAGATGGAGGTCAACATCGTCACGGCCGAGGATCCCGTGGAGTATGAGCTTCCAGGCATCAACCAGGTACACGTCAACGAACAGGTCGGCCTGTCCTTCGCTAACGTCCTGCGTTCCGTTTTGCGCCAGGATCCTGACATCGTGCTCGTGGGCGAAATCCGTGACGGCGAGACTGCGGACATTGCCGTGAAAGCGGCGCTGACCGGTCATCTTGTGCTCAGCACCCTGCACACCAACGACGCCCCGAGCGTCATAGCGCGACTGATAGACATGGGCGTGCCGCCATTTCTCCTTGCTTCGTCGCTTATTCTGGCCCAGGCTCAGCGTCTCTACCGCAAGCTGTGCCCCGTATGTAAAAAGAAGGCGGAAATCGACCCCACGGTTCTGGTGGCGAACGAAATCAGGGCCGATGCCTTCGATGGCACCACGATTTTCGACGCAGTCGGTTGCCCCAAATGCAACGGGATCGGCTACAAAGGGCGCGCGGCGATCATGGAGGTGCTGCCCATATCGGACCGCGTCCGCGCGGAAGTCGTCAAGGGATCCCCGTCGAACATAATCCGCAAGATAGCAGTGGAAGAGGGGATGATGACATTGAAAGATGTGGGAGTTGTGAAAGTGCGCGAAGGCCTCACATCGTTGAGGGCGGCGCTGGAGGTCACGGGGAGCGAATAGGAGAATAAAATGGCGAAAGAAGTTTTCAAAGTCAGCGGCGCGCGCAAGATCAGGAAAAAGGAGCTTATTCCGTTCACGAGGCAGATGGCGAGCATGCTCAACGCGGGCATGTCGATCCTGGCCTCTGTTTCAACTCTGGAGGAGCAGAGCACAAACGCATCCTTCAGGCAGGTGCTTCGCCAGCTGCGCGACGTCATCGAGAGCGGGTCGCCGTTTTCGGAAGGACTTTCGCTGTTCCCGCAGATTTTCGACGACATGTACGTCAACATGGTCGCGGCAGGCGAGGAAAGCGGCCAGTTCGCTCCTGTGCTGAAGCGTTTGGCGGACATGCTGGACTCCTCCGCGCGTCTAACGCGGAAGGTCAAATCCGCGCTGACTTACCCGATTGTGGTGCTGGCGCTTTCATTCATCATCGCTGGCGGCCTTATCACATTCGTTGTGCCCGTGTTTGCCGAAATGTTCTCCGACTTCGGAAAAGACCTTCCCGCTTTGACGCAACTGCTCGTGGACATCAGCGGCTTCACGCGCGAATGGTGGTACATCATACTGGGAGCGCTGATCGTCTCTATTTGGGTTTTCCGCAGGTGGCACGCGACCGAAGCGGGGCTCTACAAGGTCGACCAAGCCATTCTTAAATTGCCAGTGTTCGGGAGCCTTCTGCAGAAGGTGGCGATCGCGCGCTTCTGCCGCCTCTTCTCGCACATGCTAACCAGCGGCGTGCCAATTCTCGATGCGCTCGAGATCGTCAGCCAGTCGCTGGGAAACAGCGTGCTCGGGAAATCTTTTTTGTCGGCGCGAACCGGGGTTGAACAGGGCGACAACCTGAGCGATTCGCTCGAAGGCAAGCCGTTCCTGCCGGTGCTCATGGTACGCATGATCGCCGCTGGCGAGAAATCCGGCCGCATCGACGAAATGCTCGTCAGCGTCGCAGACACATACGACGACGAAGTGGAGGTCACCCTCGAGACGCTCACATCACTCATGGAGCCGTTTCTTATCGTGTTCATGGGCATTATCATCGGCACCATCGTGATTGCCATGTACCTGCCTATCTTCCAGCTCGGATCCATCGTCAGCTAAGGGCGCCCGCCATCCATAACACAAACCACATTCAGGAGTATAAATTGAACAGAGCGAAAACTTGTCTGGTCCTCGCCGCGGTTGCCGTCCTGGCCGGCTCCGAGGCAATGCCACAGATCCCTGCCGCGCCCGTCGATTTCGCCGCGACAATCGAGCGCGCGAAGGAAAACGTCCAGCCTGCCGTGCTTTACGTGCAATGCATAGCGGAAAGCACCAAAAGCGGCAAGCTTTCTGCAGACACTGTCTCAGGGAGCGCGTTCGTGATTTCGCCTGACGGCGAGTTCATCACCAACTGGCATGTGGTGGACAAAGCAAAGTCTGTAAGATGCATGCTTTCCGACGGCCGCAACTTTGAGGCGGAAGTCCTGGGCTCGGACAAGTCCATGGACATCGCGCTCTGCAAGCTCAAGCTGAAAGAGGGGGAGACGGTGCCGTTCGCCGAGTTTGGTGATTCCACGAAGCTCACCGAAGGCTCTTTCGTAATCGCGCTCGGCGCCCCGTGGGGACTTAACCGCTCCCTCACATTCGGCACGGTCTCTTGCGCGCGGCGGTACCTAGACGGCCATAGCGAATACGTTCTATGGATACAAACCGATGCCAGCATCGGCCCCGGCAACTCCGGGGGGCCGCTCGTCAACACCCAAGGCGAGGTCGTCGGCATCAACGCGCTCGGCACTTTCATCGGAGTCGCCGATTTCGGCTTCGCGATACCCGCCGAATCGGCAAAGGTCATCATAAAGCAGCTTCGCGAACACGGCAGGGTCAACTGGTCCTGGAGTGGCTTGTTGCTGCAGCCGTTGCGGGACTTCCAGCGCGACATGTACTTCGACGCCACCAACGGCGTGATCGTCTCCGGGACGGCGCCCGACAGCCCCGCGCGTGCCGCCGGCTTCCTGCCTTCGGACAGGATTGAGCGCGTCAACGGCACGCCCGTGAACGTGGTGACCGACGAATATCTGCCCGACGTCCGCATGATGTTCGGCCTGCTGCCTGAAACCGAGGAGATAGTCTGCGACGTTGTCAGAGGTGGCGATCTGCTTAAAATCGTAATCAAGCCCGACGCCAAAGGCGCCGTCGAAGGCAAGGAACGCGATTTCCCGCGGTGGGATTTCTCGGCAAAGGAAATCAACCAGTTCGAAACCCCCGACCTGTACTTCCGCCGGAACAAAGGGGTGTACGTCTTCGCATGCAAGGATTCGGGGAATGCCCAGCGGGTTCTCGCTCCGAACGACATAATAGTCGCCGTGAACGGCCAGCCCATCGAAACGCTGGCAGATCTGGGAGAGGCGCACAAGAAAGCCGTCGATAACGTCGGGCGCAACCACAAGGCAATGTTCAATCTGATCCGAAACGGCAGGAATTTCCGCGCTGTGCTGGATTTCCTCAAAGAAAACAAATAAAGAAGGAGCAAAAAGCCGCCTTGGCTTCATTCGCCGCCTACGCGGAACCCTCCGATAAAGCAGAAGAGCAGAAGGAGATGCTCAAGGCCGCGTCCGACCTCGCCCTGGCATCCGCTGTGGTGGTGGATTTAACGCCGCGGCTAGTCGGCGTTGAGGAGCCGCTCGTAATGGTCATGGCGGAGAAATGCCCCAATTGCGGCAACTACCATTCCTCAGGGGTTCAGGAGTTCATAGGTGCCGAACGCTCAATGTTCGTGGCAGGATTCCTCGTGGAACCCGACGCCGTCCTGTGCGTCGATATAGGACTGAACCCCGAGAACATCGGCAAGATCAAAGTGTTGCGCGGCGACACTTCCGTGGCGGCGAAGCTCGAGAAGGTTTTCGTGGACCAGGGCGCCATGCTGCTAAGACTCGAGGCTCCGCTCGAAGGCGTCTCGCCTGTGGCAGTCGACCCTGCAGCCGGCAAGCCCGACAAGTCCGTCGTGATAGCGCAGAGCAAATGGGGAGCCGGCCCCAGTGACTTGGTGGCAATCGCAAAACCGGCGGCTGGCGAAGCCTACCGCCTGCAGGACGGCACTACCCGCTACCTTTCAGAAGATCCCGTCATGTTGCTCTTCGACAAGGAAATGCGCGTTTGCGGCTTCAACTTCAACCCCCGCACCACCGACGAGGAGACGTACGACCCCGCGAAGTGGAAGGCTCTGACCGTGGCGGAGCTTGAAGTGGCGTCAAAGGACGCCGTGGACGCCGCCGCGCGCTCCATCCTGCCGGTCACGCTGACGTTCCGTTCGCAAAAAGCCTCGAGATCCGGCTCGGGGAGGTCGTGGATGTACAGCGATGATGACGAAAACCTGTCTGAACTCGTTACATTCGGGTTCATGGTCAAAGATTCCGAAATTGCAGTATTTATTGGTGAAAACCGCAAACAGTTGACGCGCCTGGACAAAATAAAGGTCTATTTCCCCGACGGGAAGATGGAGGAGGCGGAGTTCAATTTCGTCCATAAAAGGGTTAATTTGATGGTCGCGAAGCTCCCGGGCGCGCATCCAGAAGCCACTCTGAAAATCGCAGAAGAGGATTTCCGAGGCCAGACTCAGAAGATTCAGATGTTGGTCGATGTTTCCCCGGCGGGTGACGGCAAAACAAAAATACGCTCGAACCGCGTCCGCCTGCTTGCGCGCGAATTCGGGTGGCGCAACACGCCCGCTGTCGCCGTCCCCGCGCGCGACACTCCGGGTTCCGTGATATTCAACATGGATGGCGAGGCGCTCTGGAACGTCGCCCAAGTGCGTGATGCCCAGGACTCACTTGGCGAAGAGGAAAGATGGAGAAGCCACAGCGAAGAAATTTACGTGCCTTCATCGGTGTTCGTGGCGTTCGCCGAGGCGGGGGAGGCAGACATTGACGCCGCCGCGAAGCCAGTGCCTGAAACGGACGACGGAGCCATCGGCTGGGTCGGGCTCGACCTGCAGGCACTCGACCCGGCGCTCGCAGAGGCTATGGGCGTCATGTCCGAAACCGGGAACGGAAGCTACGGGGCGATAGTCCAACACGTTCATCCAGGCTCCGCGGCTGAAAAAGCCGGAGTGCAACCCGATTGGATTCTCGTTTCGATGCGGGCGGAAGGCGATGTCGTCCCGCGCAAGGTTAAGATATCCGATGCCATGGATATGTTCCGCGGCAGATTCCCATGGGACGAGCTCGACAACATAACTTCAGAGGTCTCCGAATACATCCCCGCGCCGTGGCCGGCAGTTAAGAACGATTTTACCTCGTCGCTTATGCGCATCGGCGTCGGCTCCAAGGTGCAGGTCGAATTCATCGGCGGCAATGAGAAAATCTCCAAAGAACTCGTCATCGAGAAAGGGCCGACTTACTTTGAGAACGCGAAGGAATACGAATGGAAGAACGCGGGAATATCCGTGTGCGACCTGACTTTCGAAGTGCGTGAATACCTCAACCTTGCGCAAGGCGCCCCTGGCGTGGTCGTATGCAAAATGGAAACCTCCGGCAAGGCGATCACAGCCGGCGTAAAGAAGTTTGAAGTGGTAACCGCAGTCAACGGAACGGCGGTGCACAACGTGGGCGAGTTCGAGGAAGCGGTGAAGAACGCCACTGATTTCAAGCTCGACGTCCTGCGCATGAATAGCTCGCGCGTCGTACAATTCAGTGCCGCCGGCAACGCGGATGCCGAACCTGTTGTTGACTAGCCGGGGTTAATGGTGTTACTCTTGGGATCTTGTTCCATTGTCCACTGGACGTTTGAACGCAAGTCAACTAAGAGAAAATCATGCCAGCACCAACTACGCAGAAATACTTGAAAAAGAGCATATCCGACTATAATTTCGAGGAAATAGAGAAGAAATGGCAGACCTACTGGGAGAAGAACAAGACGTTTAAAACCCCAGATTGTGCCGAAGACAAGCCCAAGTACTACGTACTCGACATGTTCCCGTACCCCAGCGGGGCCGGTCTCCACGTGGGGCACCCCGAGGGGTACACGGCTACGGACATTCTGTGCCGCTATAAACGCCAGCGCGGCTTCAACGTGCTCCACCCCATGGGCTGGGACGCGTTCGGGCTGCCCGCCGAGCAGTACGCAGTCGAGACCGGAACGCACCCCGCCATCACGACTGGGAAAAACATCGCGACCTTCAAGCGCCAGATAAAAGCGCTCGGCTTCAGCTACGACTGGGACCGCGAGATCAACACGACCGACCCCGGCTACTACAAGTGGACGCAGTGGATCTTCAAGCAGCTCTACAAAAAGGGACTCGCGTACATAGCCGAGATCCCCGTCAACTGGTGCCCCGCGCTCGGCACAGTCCTCGCCAACGAGGAGGTGATCAACGGGCGCAGCGAGCGAGGCAACCACCCCGTGGAACGCCGCCCGATGCGCCAGTGGATGCTGCGCATAACAGAATACGCCGATCGGCTGCTGGAAGATCTCGATGGCCTTGACTGGCCGGAGGGCATCAAGGAAATGCAGCGCAACTGGATAGGTAAATCCAATGGCGCTGAAGTGGTGTTCAAGTTCGACCGCCCCGAAGGCGACGAGGTAACCGTCTACACCACGCGTCCCGACACCCTTTTCGGCGCGACGTACATGGTGCTTTCGCCCGAGCATCCGCTCGTCGATTCTATCACGGCGCCCGCGCGCAAGGCCGACGTTAAAGCCTATTGCGAAGCCGCCGCGAGGAAGAGCGACATGGATCGCACTGAACTCGCAACGGAGAAGACCGGCGTTTTCACGGGCTGTTACGCCATCAACCCCGTCACCGGCGGCAAAATCCCCGTCTGGATCGCGGACTACGTCCTCGCCACTTATGGCACGGGCGCGATCATGGCTGTTCCAGCGCACGACACGCGCGACTTCGAGTTCGCCCAGAAGTTCAACCTCCCCATAATCTGCATTATAGATCCGGATCGTGAGGCGGCCGCCATCGAGGGTGTTGACGTCCAGGCGGTTCTCGCAGGCAAAGCATGTTGGACCGGACCGGGCACTATGATCGGTTCCGCCAATTCCGAGGGGCTGGATATAAACGGAATGCATGTGGAGCAGTCCAAAAAGGCCGCCACCGAGTGGCTTGCCGCGCGTGGCATCGGACGCGCCAAAACACAGTATAAACTCCGCGACTGGCTCTTCAGCCGCCAGCGTTACTGGGGCGAGCCGTTCCCGGTGATACACATGGACGATGGCACCATCCAGCTCGTTCCCGACGAGGATCTGCCGCTGACTCTTCCCGAGATGGAAGATTTCAAGCCATCTGGCACCGGCGAGCCGCCGCTTGCAAAAGCAAAGCAATGGACACGCTACACCGACCCTGCCACGGGCATGCAAGGCTGGCGCGAGACTAACACCATGCCACAATGGGCCGGCTCGTGTTGGTATTATCTGCGGTATCTAGATCCGCATAACGATAAGACGTTCGTGGATCCAGCAAAGGAGAAATACTGGATGCCGGTCGATCTCTATGTCGGGGGCGCGGAGCACGCCGTGCTGCACTTGCTTTACGCCCGGTTCTGGCACAAAGTGTTGTTCGACCTCGGATACGTCTCAACAAAAGAGCCGTTCCAGAGGCTCGTCAACCAAGGTATGATCCTTGGCATCTCGTACAAAGACTCTCGTGGAGCGCTCGTGGCAACCGACAAGGTGGAAGCAACAGCGGATGGCCCCGTGAATAAGGAGACCGGCGAGAAACTCGTCGAATTCGCGGCCAAGATGTCCAAGTCCCTGAAGAACGTTGTCAACCCCGACGATGTCATCCGCGAATACGGTGCCGACAGCATGCGCCTCTACGAGATGTTCATGGGGCCGCTCGACGCCGTAAAGCCATGGAACACGCAGGGCGTGGAAGGCGTGTTCCGTTTCCTCCGCCGCTCATTCAGGATGGTCGCCGGCCAGCCAGTCGAGGACGTGCCGATGAATGTGGAACAGTCCAGACTCTGCCACACTACGATCAAGAAGGTGACGGATGATATCGAGGCGCTCGATTTCAACACGGCCATCAGCCAGCTGATGATATTCGTGAACGGCTTTTCCGGCGAAGGCAAGCCCATCCCGCGCGAGGCCGCGGAGACATTTGTCATCCTGCTCTCGCCGTTCGCGCCGCATCTGTGCGAAGAGCTCTGGGGCGAGCTTGGGCACGAAGGCACGATCGCTTATGTAAAGTGGCCTGAATACGATGAAAAATATCTGAAAGCCGCCGAGGTGGAGGTCGCCGTCCAGGTGGCAGGCAAGATCAAGGCGCGCATAATGATGGCGCCCGATCTTTCACAGGACGAAATGCGTGCCCTGGCGCTTGCAGATCCCGCCGTGATCGAGGCAGTCGGCGGGCGTCCAATCCGCAAAGTGATCTGCGTGCCCGGCCGCCTTGTCAACATCGTGGCATAGACTTTCCTGGCATCATTTGCCGCCGGGTGCGTGTCAGTTTTTTGTCCAGCGTCCTATTATCGCCCGTGCGATGCGCTGGCCGATTTCGCGGTAATGCCTCTGCATCAGCAGCGTGCCCCTAGCCATGGCATAAGGAATTTCCACCGTGAGGGCGCCGCAGCCGATGTCTTCGACCACAAACTGCTTCAGGGTTGGAGGCGTCGGGGACGGTGGATTATTTCCTGAAAGGACGAAAGGATCGGCCGCGTAATCCGGCTTCAGCGACTGCTCAAGCACGTTTGCCCAAGCTTCGTTGACGCGGTCGCGCTCCCCGCCGTCATCGGGCTGGTGCTTTCCCACCGTGAGAACGCCCCTGATGTCGCAAGCGCCAGGTGCATGCAGATCCAGAACCAGCTCCGGTTTGCATCGCTCCGCCCAGCGGTGGATGTCTTTTTGCATTACGAGCGTCTCGTGCCGCATCGGTTTGCCAATTTCCCAGGCGCGGTTCAAGTCGTACGGATAAGGGTCTTTCCCGTATGCCCCGGACAAGACGTCGTCGAGGTTTGCGAATGGAACGGCCCAGACGCACCAGTTGACCGGCTTCGCCCGCGAAATGGCGTCCAGCATGCCGTCAAGCACCCACGAGCCGGGTGTCTCACCAGCGTGCTGGCGAGCCACTATGTACAGGCCGTGCGGATTCGGACACGCCTCGCATCCCTTGAAGATATTGTTGCTAACGCGCTTAAGAATGCGCCCCTCCTGCGTCAGTCCGACCTCGCGCTCCTCCCAATACCCTTTGGAGCGCTTGAGCAGCGTGTCGAACTCGTCTCTCCCGTACGGGAAGCAGAAGGCGAACTCCGTGGGCCCGGCGGGGTAGGGCAGACGCCACGTCAGCGACGAAATGCCGTCCGGAGACATGACCTCGTCCGGCGCCTTCAAACGAATCCAGTTCTTGTCCTTCTCCCTGAAAACCGGCCTCAGCGTGTCGGGCGTGCCCCCTCCCGTTATGTTCCCCGCGAATCTTAGGGTCAATGCGAGCGTTCCCGGCGGCGGTTCCGGGTTTTGGGATTCACCCTCGTTCATACGGAAATCGAACCACAGTGTCTTAATTCCGCCGCGAGGATCTGGCGCAAACTCCACCTCCAGGCAGTCGCCGTCGCGCCACACTTTAAGCACACGCACATTCCCGCCAGGGAATCTGTCTGATATTTTAAGCGCCATAAACGCATTGTCTCCGTTTCGAGTTGATGCCGGCAGGCTCTGCGCGCCACGTACGCACACCACCCGCATTACGCTTTATAGTATCGCCCAAATGCTGTTTTATGTCCAGTCGAAAAAGCTAATTTCCTTGATTTTCGCCCCCCTTTGTGCTTAACTCCCTGAATTCGATTACGGGTATTTTAGCTTTATGACAAACTTCACAGACTTGAAACAATGGGAGAAAGTGCGGGAGGGGTTCGAGGCCGCAAAGGGCATTACGCTACGGCAGGCTTTCGCCGATGATCATAGCCGCGCTGCCGACATGACGGTCGAAGCGGCCGGGCTCACGCTCGACTATTCCAAGAACCTGGTCACACGCCAGATGATGGCCGATCTGTTCGACATGGCGCGCGAATGCGGCCTGCAGGAGGCGATAAACGCGATGTTTTCCGGCGAGCGGATCAACGTGACGGAGAACCGTCCCGTGCTTCACACCGCCTTGCGCAACCGCTCCGGCAAGTCCGTGGTGGTCGATCGCATGGACGTGATGCCCGAGGTTAAATCCGTGCTCGAGCGCATGGCCGCATTCTCGCACAAGATCCGCGCTGGCATATGGAGGGGCTACACCGGCAGACCCATACGCAACATCGTCAACATTGGAATAGGAGGCTCTGATCTCGGTCCCGCGATGGCCGTGCAGGCGCTGCGCCCGTTTGCCGACCGCAGGTTGCGTTTCGAATTTGTTTCCAATATCGACGCCACGCATTTCGCCGAGGCGACGCACGGCATGGACCCCGCAGAGACTCTCTTCATAATTGCGTCGAAGACCTTCACAACGCTCGAGACCATGACGAACGGCCGCACAGCGCGCACCTGGTTGCTCGAGACTCTGAAGGATGAGAAGGCAGTTGCCAACCACTTCGTGGCAGTGTCAACCAATGCCAAGGAAGTGGCTGAGTTCGGCATCGACACGGCGAACATGTTCGAATTCTGGGACTGGGTGGGCGGCCGCTATTCTCTGCCCTCTGCGATCGGCCTGCCGCTGATGATTGCAATCGGATCCGACAATTTCAATAAGATGCTAGACGGCTTCTATGCAATGGACCGCCATTTCGCGGTGACGCCGTTCGAGCGCAACATGCCCGTGATAATGGGGCTGCTCGGCATTGTCTACAACAACCTGCACGGTGCTCAATCGCACGCTGTGCTGCCTTATGACCAGTACCTCGCACGTTTTCCGGCTTACCTGCAGCAGCTCGATATGGAGAGCAACGGCAAGTCTACCGATAAGAACGGCAAGCGCGTTAAGATCGAAACAGGCCCGGTCATCTGGGGCGAGCCCGGAACGAACGGGCAGCATGCTTTCTACCAGCTCATACACCAAGGAACAAAGCTCATACCGGCGGATTTCATTGGGTTCTGCAAATCACACAACCCCATTGGCACGCACCACGACAACCTCATGGCCAACTTCTTCGCCCAGACCGAGGCGCTTGCGTTCGGGAAGACGGCGGAGGAAGTGCGCGCGGAGGGCACTCCCGAGGAACTTGTGCCGCATAAGGTGTTCGAGGGCAACCGGCCCACAAACACGATAATGGCGGACGAACTAACACCGGCTGTGTTCGGCGCTCTTGTTGCTCTTTACGAGCACAAAGTTTTCACGCAGGGAGTGATATGGAACATATATTCATTCGACCAGTGGGGCGTGCAGCTCGGCAAAGTGCTGGCAGCGAAAATATATCCGGAACTCACTTCGGAACAGCCACCACGGACGGACGCCCACGACGCCTCGACGAGTGCGCTCATCGCGCGTTACCGCATGGCGAACGGGCGCCGCGCCTGAGGCTCGGCAAATCGCCTGTATGACACCCAACGGAGACCAAAAAACAATGCACGGCATCAGCATAGCAGTTGCGGTATACAACGAAGAGGAAAGCCTGCCGTTTCTCTGCGAGAAACTACATGCGGTCATGTCCGGGTTGGGCAAAACATACGAAATCGTTTTGGTCGATGATGGTTCGACCGACACTTCCTGGAAAGTTATGAACGAGCAGGCCGGGAAGTATCCGAATTTGAAGCTTGTCAAGTTCCGCCGCAACTACGGGCAGACAGCCGCCATGAGCGCTGGGATTAACGAGTCTGACGGTGCGGTCTTGATAACGCTTGACGCAGATCTTCAGAACGACCCCGCAGACATTCCTGCTCTGCTTGCGAAGCTTGACGAGGGCTACGACGTTGTCAGCGGCTGGCGCAAAGACCGCCAAGATGCCTTCATCAACCGGAAGCTGCCGTCTATGATCGCGAACAAGCTGATCGGCAAACTCACCGGAGTGCATCTCCACGACTACGGTTGCTCGCTCAAGGCCTACAGGCGTGAAATAATATCCGATGTGCGCCTGTATGGCGAAATGCACCGCTTTATTCCGGCTCTCTGCCGTTGGGCTGGGGGCACTGTCACGGAGATGCCGGTGTCCCACCACGCGCGCAAGTACGGCAAGTCGAAATACGGCATATCGCGCACCATGCGCGTGGTACTCGACCTCATGACTGTCAAGTTCCTGCTTTCATACAGCACGCGGCCGATCCAGGTGTTCGGCAAAATTGGAATTTACTTCGGGGTGCTCGCCGCTTCAATTCTTGGCGTTGTCGGGCTCGAGGCGATTCTCGGCGCCACGGGCGCGATCTCAGTGCCGTGGTGGGGTGGGGAGCTTCTCATCAAACGCCCCTTCTGGATAATGACGCCGCTGATGTTAATGGGATTCTCGATACAGTTCATCGTGCTGGGCCTCCTTGCGGAGCTCACCGCCAGAACGTACCATGAATCGCAGAACAAACAGATATACAATATTAAATCCATCGTGGAATCCTCCGTAACTGAATAAATGAACACGCCTGCGGAAACAAGCGTAGAGACACTACCCGTCGGGTCTCAGGGTAATATGGACGCAGCCGCGAGCAGCGGCACCCGGCGCTTCCTCGACCAGTCTGTCAACATGTTCGCGCATCGATTCAAGTGCGATGCGTGCGGCTTGTTTCTGTACGATGAATCAAACCGCACGCTCACTCTCCGCGCCGCCTACGGCTACCCGATGTTCGGGAAGGCCTCCATCGTCCTCAAGGCGGGCGAGGGGCTGATCGGACGGTGTCTAGCGGAGCGCCGGTCCATTTACACGGAGATGGCTTCGACAATGCGCGGCTACACGCGCCACCATAATTTCCCGGACGACGATCTTCAGACGTTCCTCGGCATCCCGCTCCTATACGGCAAGGAGCGCGTCGGTGCCATCATGCTGCAGCGCCGTACGGGTGTGCCGTTCCTTGCCGAGGAAATCAGCGCCGCGCGCCTTAAGGCCGAGGAGCTTGCAACGCGCATGCAGAGCGCCAACGCGATGCTGCTCGTCGAAAACGCCGAAGACCTAGCCGCGGGTGCTAAGCCTCTCATCCTGACTGAGGAAACAACGTTCAAGGGCTCCGCCGCATCGCACGGCTGGGCAATGGGCAAAGTCAAAATTCTGGCGGAAACAAACGTCAGTGGGCTGATGGCCGACAAGGTCACCTCGTACCCACCTGCAACGCGCACACTCGAAGAGGCCATCCCGATCGTTGAAGAGCGGTTCAAGAACATCGCGAAAACCCTCGATGAACGCCTGCCAGAAGCCGCGTCCATGATCTTCGAATCGGAAATCATGATGATGCACGACGATAATTTCATCGGCAAGATGAACAGACTCGTCGAGTCTGGCACACCCGTCACGGAGGCGATCGTGACGATCAGCAACGAGTTCATAAACTTTTTCCGCAAGAGCGCGACCGAGTACATACGCGAAAAAGCGCACGATATCGAGGATCTCGCCCTGCGCCTGCTCGAAGCTGTGACCGCCAGCCCCGATTCGCTCGACGAGGATCAGGCCTCGCACGTTATCATAGCTGAGAAACTCCTTCCATCCGACGTCCTGCGCATCGCTCAGGGGCACGTGCTCGGTATCGTGCTTGTGGCGGGCGGCAGCACGGCGCATGTCACCCTCCTCGTTCGCTCACTCAAAATCCCGATGATAATTCTGCCCGAGCGCGACATCCTCCGGCTACCCGAAGGGGAAAATATTGTCATCGACTGCGCCAATGAAAAGGTAATCGTCCATCCTTCAAACGCCACCGTCAAGAAGTTCAACGAGCGCCGCCTAGAAGAAGAGCGCGAACGCGTTACTTACAAAAGCGACCAGAAGGAGACGTACACGCAAGACGGCACGCGGATACGCCTGAACGCGAACATCAACATAATCTCCGACATCAATGCTGCCGTTGACGCCAACGCGGAGGGCATCGGCCTGTACCGCACCGAGTTCCCTTTCATCATGCGCCAGACGGTACCGAGCGAATCGGACCAGAAGGCTATCTATGCGCGAATCATGGACCGCATGCCTGATAAGCCGATCGTGTTCCGCACGCTCGACGCTGGTGGTGACAAGGTGATCCCATACCTGTTCGGTACGACGGAGGACAATCCAGCAATGGGCCTTCGTTCGATACGCTTCACACTCAAATACCCGTTCATACTGGATCAGCAGCTCCGCGCACTCCTTCGCGCCATACAGGAGAAGCGGCGCGCCGACGTGTCCATAATGTTTCCGATGATTTCCTCTGCTGAGGAGTTTGATGCCGGAAAGGAGCACATCGAATCCTGTCTGGAAAGCATAATTCCCGAGTTTGAAGACCGCGAAATCATAGAGCCGGAAGTGGGCCTTATGATCGAAATACCATCCGTGCTGGGTGTGATAGACCGCCTGTGCGAAACAGCGGACTTCTTCTCCATTGGCACGAATGACTTCATCCAGTACATGCTTGCCGTCGACCGCTCGAACCCCAACGTCAGCAACATGTACATTCCGCACCACCCGGCGGTGCTCCGCGGGCTCAAGATTATAGCCGCCGCCGCTATCCGCCACGACGTGCCTCTTTCGCTCTGCGGGGAAATGGGGCGCGATTCGCGCTACATCCCATTCCTGATAGGCATCGGCCTTCGCTCGCTCAGCCTCGAGCCCACCCACATCCCCGCCGCCCAGCAGCTCATTTCCCGCTTCACGGTGGAACAGTGCCGCGAGCACGCCAACACGCTTCTGTCGCTCAACTATATCTCCGAAATCGAAGAGGCCATCGACGCGTTCGCCTCCAGCATCTTCGGTTGAACGCGCAGGTTACGAAAGCCTGTCCCGGAAATCCCCGTAACCGAAGGTCTTGACGGTTTTCAGTTCGCCCTCAAGAGTGTTGAGCGCAATTGAAGGCAGGTTTATGCCGTTGAAGGTATTGTTTTTAACCATGGTGTAATGCGCCATGTCGCAGAAGACGAGCCGGTCGCCCTCTTTCAGCTTTTCATCGAAAGAATAAGTGCCGATCACATCGCCCGCCAGACAGGTCGGCCCGCCCAGTCTGTACGTAAACCTCTTCTCGCCATCCTTTCCCGCGCCGATTATCTCCGGGCGGTACGGCATGGCTATGACGTCCGGCATGTGGCATTCGGCGGAGGTGTCGAGTATGGCAACCGGGACATCGTACTCGTTGACGTCCAGTACCTCCGATACAAGAAAACCCGTGTTCAGCGCGACAGCTTCGCCCGGTTCAAGGTAAACCTGCACGTCGTATTCGTCTTGGATTCGCTTGATGCATTCGACGAGCGTTTCGATATCGTAGCCCGGTCGCGTGATATGGTGCCCGCCGCCGAAGTTGACCCACTTCATCTTGTGCATAAGATCGTCGAACTGCTTCTCGACGTGTGGCAGAGTCCGTTTGAGCACATCGGAATTCTGCTCGCACATGGTGTGGAAGTGGAGACCGCTTATGCCGTCAAGCTCTGATTCATCAAGATATTTGCGTGGAATCCCAAGGCGCGACCCCGGAGCGCATGGATTGTAGATTTCAACCTCGACCTCCGAATACCCGGGATTGACGCGCAACCCGCATTCGACGGCGCGTCCGCTCTCACGCACCTTGTCCCTGTACTTGCGCCATTGATTCATGGAGTTGAATACGATATGGTCGCAGATTTTAATGATCTCGTTGAAATCGTCTTCCTCATACGCGGGGTTGAAGATGTGCACCTCGCCGCCCATCTCCTCGTATCCCAGCCGCGCCTCGAATAGCGAGCTTGCCGTCGTGCCGCTCAGATATTTTCCAATCAGCGGATAGACCGTGAACATCGAAAATCCCTTTTGCGCGAGAATGATCTTGCACCCCGTGCGCTCCATAACGGAGGCCAGCATCTCAAGATTGCGCACCAGCCGCCTCTCGTCCACAACATAGAAGGGCGTCTTCATCTTGGAAACATCTATATCAAAACCACTTGTATTAATCATGCTTGGAATAATATCAATTCGAGTCAAACTGCGCAATCTATCCGCAAAATTTTCCGTATCTTGTGCGGAATCACGTGATTACAATAATCCAGCGTTGCAGTGTGTGGAAACCACACCGCCGTAATCTTGCAATTCCATTCCGGATTACAATAATCC
>JALHHX010000219.1 GCA_022837245.1 Lentisphaerota bacterium | reverse complement strand
CGCCTGCTTTGGAGGCGGTTGTGCCACTACTCATGGGCCGAAGCAAACTCAATGGATGTGGGAGGTACGCGCGAGGAGAGATGATTTGGAATCCCTGGTCCATACTTGTTCGGCTTTACTTGAACTGCCTCGTTTGATAAAATCCGAACGCATGAACAAACCCCGCAAAACCATTGTCTTCCTAGCCGACGGCATGGCCGATGAGCCTCTTGCCGAATTGGGCGGGCGCACTCCTCTGCAGGCCGCCAACACCCCGGGAATGGATTTCATCGCTCGCCGTGGAAAGTCTGGAACCTTGCTGACTTTGCCCTCGAAATTCCCGACCTCCAGCGACGTCGCCAATATGTCAGTGCTCGGCTGCGATCTCGAAACCGAATACTGCGGACGCGGCGTACTTGAAGCTGCGAGCCAGGGCATACACCTCGCCAAAACGGATGTGGCGTTCCGCTGCAATCTCGTGTCGATCGCTGACGATGGGACGCTGGCCGATTTTTCAGGCGGTCACATTGCGCAGGGAGATGCCGTCGAGATAATTGAATACCTTAACGAGCACTTGGCTAACGAGCGCTATCGTTTCTACCCTGGAGTGAGCTACCGCAATTTGCTGATCCTCTCTGGGTCTGAGTTTTCGCCGGACGTCTTGTGCGAGAAACCGGATGACAACGCGGGGAACGTTGTCGCCGGGCATTTGCCACGAATCCAGGATGGCATGACTGGCGCCGAAGATACGCTGTCAGTGTTGCTGGAACTTACGCGCCGCGCGATGGAGATCCTTCCATCGGCTCCTGCGAACCTCCGCGCCGTGGCCGAGGGGCGCCTGCCGGCGAACGGGATTTGGCTCTGGAGCCCTGGGCGCGCGGGTTCGATACGCACGTTGGCGCAGCGTCACGGCATAACAAGCGCCGTAATATCCGCCGTGGATGTTATCAACGGCCTTGGGCGTTGCCTTGGGATGGACGTAATACGCGTGGAAGGCGCCACCGGCTACATTGACACCAACTACGAGGGCAAAGCGCGGGCGGCTATCGAGGCGGCGCAAACCCATGATTTCGTTTACGTTCATGTGGAGGCGATAGACGAGGTCTCGCATGCCCGTGATTTGAAACTCAAGATGCAGGCGATAGAGGACTACGATTCCAAAATCATCTGCCCTGTCATCCGGGAGTGCGGAGATTCGTTTACTTATGTGATCCTGCCCGACCATCCCGTTCCGATCGCCCTTGGCAAGCACACCCGCACCCCTGTTCCGGTGGCGATATGCGGCCCAGGCATTGAGCCGGACGGTTTACAGGAGTACAGCGAAATCGAAGCGCCAAAGGGCGCTCTTGGCGCCCTGTTCGGCCCCGATTTGATGGAATACCTTTACCCTGGAGATAATAAATGAAAATACTAGTGACTGGAGGCGCCGGATACATCGGCAGCCACACATGCGTCGAGGCTATAAAAGCCGGACACGAAGTCGTCGTGTTCGACAACCTCAGCAACTCCTCTCCGGAGTCGCTCAACCGCGTTGAAAAGATTACCGGGGTACGTCCTAGACTAATTGAGGCGGACCTGCTTGACCGCGCGGCCGTCAAGGCTGCGTTCGACGAGCAGAAATACGACGCCGTGATCCACTTCGCGGGACTAAAGGCGGTAGGGGAGTCCGTGGCGAAGCCTTGGATGTACTACAACAACAACCTCGTGAGCTCGCTGGTGCTGTTCGACGAAATGCGCGCGCACGGCGTGTTCGACCTCGTATTCAGCTCGTCTGCGACCGTTTACGGAGATCCTGACAAAGTTCCTTTGGCAGAAGACGCGCCTCTTTCCGCGCTCAATCCGTATGGACGCACAAAGCTATGGATAGAGGACATGCTTCGTGACATTTCCGCTGCCGATCCGCGTTGGCACATCATCCTCCTGCGTTACTTCAATCCAGTTGGCGCGCATGAAAGCGGCTTGATCGGCGAGGATCCAGGTGGAATCCCCAACAACCTCATGCCGTACATCACTCAGGTGGCGGTTGGCAAACTGAAGGAACTCACCGTATTTGGCAACGACTATCCCACGCGCGACGGCACCTGCATCCGCGACTACATACACGTTTGCGATTTAGCGGAGGGGCACATAAGCGCTCTCAACGCCATAGATAAAATGCCTGGCTGCATCCCAATAAACTTGGGAACGGGCGATGGATTCACCGTGCTAGAGCTCGTTCATGCCTTCGAGAAGGCAACCGGAAAACCACTTCCGCACAAAATAGGACCACGCCGTCCAGGGGATTCACCGGCATCTTATGCCGACGCATCCCGCGCAGAGAAGCTTCTTGGTTGGAAAACCAAGCGTGGTGTTAACGAAATCTGCCGCGACGCCTGGAACTGGCAATCCAAAAACCCGAACGGATATAAATAACAGCTAATCGGGCTGCCAAATAACGGCCTCCTCGGCCTGAAAAATGGCGGCGTGGAGAACCTCGCCTTTTTTTACGTTTAGCTGTTAGCGAAAAGTTCCACTTTCCTTCATTAGTTGCATTTTGAACTCTCGTTAGCCAATAGTCAGCGCAACACGCCCGCCCCCGGCGGGAGCCGTGCAGACCCCTTCGTATGAAGTGCGCCCATTATGGCACAGAGAGGCAGGCGGAGCAAGCGAAACAACCGCAGGGCGCCATGCCCGGATTTTTCTTCGCCGTTGCTCAGCCCGTTCCGGCGAGGTGTGCTTCCATCTCCTCCCCCGGCGTCATCCAGCCCGGACGCTTGCGGGGGCGGTCGTTGAGGAAGGTGTCGATCCGCCGCAGATCCTCCCCGCCAAACGCCGCGAATGAGGCTTCCTTTGGATAGATCCTGCGGATCAG
>JALHHX010000031.1 GCA_022837245.1 Lentisphaerota bacterium | reverse complement strand
GGGGGGGCGACTGACGTGCTGAATACTTCCGCTACGTTGCATGGCACGATCACGTACGAAGGTGCACCGCCGACAAAGCTTTACGCTTTCTGGGCAACGAATGACTGCGGTGCTATTGCTTCGGAATGGCTTGCCAATGGCGGTGGAACAGCTGAGGCCGCGGATGCAGTGGAGGGTGTCGAAGCTTCCGCAATGGCAACAGGGCTCACTCCTAATACGGTTTATTACTACAATTTCATGGCTAGCAACGCCTACGGCATGGCGTGGGGGACCTTAAGTTCGGCGCCAAGCTTCAGAACTTTGGGTCAGCCGAATCTGTCGGGTGTCAACTCAAGCCTCATAACCGATATTTCTTCGCGCCTCTCTTTAACGCTAGACAATGGGACCTATGCCAATGTGTATTTCTCATGGGGTCTGTCATCAGACGATCTAGCAAACACAAATAGCTTGGGCACCGTGCCTATGGGTGATTATTCCGTCGACTTGACTGGGCTTGATTCTGCCACAGAGCACTTCTGGCGCGCGAGCGCGGTCAATGACTACGGCGAATATCATTCAGAAGTTTTTAGCTTCACGACGCTCACTAATATCTCGGAATGGACGAGTGTTATAAGCGGTTCTTGGACGGACCCTGCCACATGGGGCGAGGAAATAGCTCCTCGTGAGGGGGCAAAGGTTACAATTGCTGCAGGTCATATTGTTACTCTGACTGAAGCGACACCGCAATTGAGTTCCGCGACGGTGAACTTGAATGGAACGCTTTCATTCAACGGATGGGAGACTGTTCTTAAGGCTGATGATGTTTCCGTATATGGCACGGTGACGCATTCAGAGAACACTGCAACCGCGACAAATAGTCTGGGTATTTGGGTTCCGAATGCACGTGTGAACATTGAGTGCGCTAATTTGACCGTCGCCACTTCCGGCAAGATCGATGGCAAGTCAAAAGGATATGCCGCCGGTCGCAATCCGCGAAAGGAAGGGTATGGTCCCGGGCGAGGCTCTGGTGGATCCACATCTGCAGGCCATGGCGGCTTGGGCTATGGAGCTAACGCGACTTATGGAAAGAAGTATGATGATTTCACAGCGCCGACGCAACCTGGCAGCGGCGGCGGCTGGACAAGCGACCGCGCCAACCTGAACGGACGAGGAGGCGGTGTTGTAAGGATCGCGGCAACAGGCGTCGTGACTATCGATGGGCAGATTACAACAGAGGCGGAGCAGAATTCCTATCAGGCTTCAGGCGGCTCTGGTGGATCCGTATACATTACCTGCTCGTACTTGGCGGGAAATGGTGGCGTTATCAATGCAAACGGATCCCCGAAATCTGGCGAAGGCGGCGCAACGGGTGGTGGAGGATGCATTGCTGTTATCTATGATTCTGCAATGCAGGCTCAGCAACCTCTGCCAGGCATCGTTTTTTCCACTTCAGGCGGTGTAGCTCCCAACTTGACCCATACGTACACCTCATATGGAGATGTGGGTACTCTATATTTCCCAGACAGCCAGTTCCTGAAGCGCCAGACTGGAACCGTGCGCCACAGCGGTGTATGGAAAGCTCCTGGTTTGGAATCGTGGTCGTGCAGTTCTCTTATAATGAGCAACTCGTGGATGCGCTTTGATTACGATGGTTTTGCCTTAAATGTCACAAACGACCTGGTTGTGGCGGGCGGCAAGCAAACATATAACAGGCTTGATGTCTCTAACGCAGTTGTCAATTGCGGCGGCAAAATTTTGATGGACTACGCGAAGATGAACGTTTGGTCTGGAAAGTCCGTCAGTTCTGTAACAAGCGACGGATCTGCCACAATGCTTAACTACTCTCAGATGAAAATGTATGTCGGGATTCCTTCAGATTCTGTCGAAGGTTATGGGGTATTGTTCTCCGCTGGTGGCGACATGACCGTTTCAGGCAACTCATATATCCACCCTTATTCGCATCCAACCAATGGTGGATACGTAAAATTCGAGATGAACAATCTAAGTGTAGACGCAACGTCTGCTTTTGATGCCAGGGGCCTTGGTTATTATGGTGGACGGCCGAAGACCATTAAGGAATTTATACTGCCGGCCGACCGTTACGAAGGCTGGGGGCCTGGACGCGGTTACCGCACTGCAATATCTGCAGGGCATGGTGGAACAGGATGGGCTCACAATGGCGTTTATGGTGAAACCTATGGCAGCGTATCCGCACCTGTTGAGCCGGGCAGTGGTGGCGGTTACTCTGATTCCAGAGGCTGGGGTAGCAACGGCGGCGGCGTTATCCGAATTGCGAGTGATGGAGTTGTGACAATAAACGGCAGTTTGATGGCTGACGCCAGTAGAACAGGCTATCAGGCGGCGGGCGGTGCTGGTGGTAGTGTTTACGTAACATGTAGTCGTATTGAAGGCACGGGCAAGATAACTGCCACAGGTTCGGCAAAATCCGGTGAAGGCGGATTTTCTGGTGGTGGTGGTCGAATATCCGTAATATACGATGTGGCTGCTCAAGGTGCGGCTCCATTACCAGAATTGGTGTTTTCTGCCGCAGGTGGCGACTACACCGCTGGAGGAACGCTAAAGACATACACAAGAAGTGGCGATTACTATGGTGATGTAGGCACTTTGTACTTCCCGGATGTCCAGTTCCTGTCCAGAAACCTCGGTGCCTACAAACACAGCGGCTCATGGGAGGCACCGGGGCTGTCAACATGGGCTCCGGGGTCGCTGGTCATTAGCAACGGCTGGCTACGCATACCGGCAGGTCAGGCGGTATTTGATGTTAATAGCATCCGTGTCTGCGGAACTGATTCCAACATGCATCGTCTGGACTTTTTCGATTCTGATGTCTCTACTGCTGGCGATATCTATCTCGAGGATGCAGGCCTATTCTTGTTGCCATACGCCGAAAATGGATCATCGATTGATTGCGGTGGCGATTTTACAATGACAAATAACGCCGTGTTCAAAATCGACGCAGGTGCGGCATCTGCAACAGAAACATTGGATTACTGCGGAGCAAAAGCCGATGTAGCAGGCGACATGAGCCTGTCTGGAGGTTCATGGATCATCTCCACCTCCAACAAGACAAACGGCTACTCGGCCTTCTTGACGGTTGGCAACCTCGGCATAATCGATTCCGCATCTGGCTTTGATGCTTGTAACCGCGGTTTCGCCGGTGCCTATAATACGGCTACGCCCGGATATGGACCTGGGGCAGGCTACAAGTTCATGGGCGGCGGGCACGGCGGGTTGGGAAGCCGCGCTTCGGCACTTTACGGTCTTACAAACGACTTGGAGCGTCTGCCAGCACTCTCGGGTAGCGGCGGCGGCTGCAACAACGCGAGCTACTACGGCAGTGGCATTGGTGGCGGAGCCATCCGAATCCGTGTTATAGACAATGCGTTGGTCAATGGGCAGTTGCTTGCAAACTCAACAAGCGGAAACATCTACGGCGGTTCAGGGTCAGGCGGCACGATATTCATGGACTGCGGAAAATTTTCCGGCGGCGAGACTGCCGTTATGAATGCGAACGGAGCCAATGGAAATATCTGGGGTGGTGCTGCTGGTGCCGGCGGTCGTATCGCAATATGGCACGGGGTTAAGGATGAAGACCGTGCACGTGTCGCCGATGGAGACATGAAGCGCGTGCAAATCACTAGCACGATTCCGGAGTACCTCGGCGGAGCCACCGTGGCAGGGGGGCTTGACGGCGGTGACGGCAAACTGCTCACGACTGGAGCCGAAGCGGGCACAATAGTTTTCCTGACGGTTCTGCCTCCTCAGGAGACAATATTCCTGATCCGGTAACCTGAACTCAATCCACTAGCATCCCATAGTGGTCTGGAAACAGGCATGCCGCCCCCTTTCTCACTTGTGATTATTGGGGTTTTGGCGGGTGTCCGATGCCGTTTTTAAAAGTGCGTGTGTCGGCGGAATTGTCCAGGATGCGGCTGTGTCGCGTGATTTGGAACATGCGCTGTCCCACAGGTATGCTTGAATACGGTTCAAAACCCCTGAAATAGAGCTGTTTCTCCACGGCCAAGGGGCGTTTCGGGCTATTATTGGCCGTCCCATGGATCCGCAGTGTCTCCGCGAGGTCTATTTTCATCCAGATGGCCGATCTGATGGTTCCCGCCAGCCGGGAAAAGCTCAGGTCCCATTTCGAGATGTGCTTCTGGAAGCGGCGGAATCCACTGGAAAAGCTGACGCAAAACGGAGCAGGCACTCTTAGTTGGTCTCGGAGTTGCGCGGCTCCGCCGCGTCTTGCGGCATTTATTTTTCATGATGCCTGTAGGCTGCAGGCAACCAGGCTCCGGGGCCAACTTTATTTTCCCCGGTGTTGAAACACGCCGGCGCATCCGATAGAATCACAGGGTGTCAGCATGCCGTGGGTTCCAGCCGGGTGGTTGAATTAAAATAAAGCCTATGGGATGCTAGTGAAGCAAAATCTCCTGGCAAATACGAAAATCGGGGCCGGCACCGAATGTGGCACCGACCCCGATTTTACTGACGCGACTGCTTTACCTGATTGTCAGGATTGTCTCCTTGGGCGCCACACCCAAGACGACGCACGTGCGGGCATCGAGCCTCTCCACGTCGTTTACAGCGCCTACCATAACATTGTAGAACTCTTCGGGACGGGCGTTTGCAACTGACAACTCCGTCATTCCCGCGCTCACGGGCTTGTCACGCCAGTCGCCTAGGAACTTCGTCCCAGAACCTTCGTAGACTGCCGCAACGGTGTCGAACGCCACGTTGCCCTGCGTCCTCTCGTATGTGAACTTAAACTTGCGGTAGCCGGCGGTCTCTTCAAGATACACGACTTTGTCGAGATACTCCCCGCTCGTCACGATGTTGGCCGGGCCTGCCTCGGCTCCCCCAGTGTAGGAGTCGTAGCTCGCCACCTCGGTCCAGTCTGCGGCTTCGGTTCCGCCAATGCTGGCGTATACGCGGAATATGCTGTGATTGGTCGTCGCAGTGCTGTTGCCTTTGAGGTAGAACGAGAGCTGGGTCACGGCCTTGGGATACGTCTTGGAGACTATCACAGAGCCGGGATCATCGAACTTGAGAGAGGCGTCCGTGTATGATGATCCAAGCTTGGTGAATGACCAGCCGTACGGAGCGGCCGGCACCTTGCCAGACACGCTGTCGATGAACTCCTCAAGGTCAACTCCCGGCGAGTTCGTGCTGCTGCTTCCGCTCCAGATATTCACAAGATAACCGTGTGCGCCGGGCACGCCCTCCCACTCGGCATCGAAGGAGTTGTACGTGACGTTTGTCGTTATGAGCCCCGCGGGCGCGCTCAGAGGCAATACTATGACCTTTATCGGGATCAACGTGGAGAAGAGTTCCCCATCTTCTCCGTAAGCGCCGAACGTAAAGCTGTAGTCGCCCGCCTGACCGAGTTCCGGCGTCCAGTTAAAGGTGCCGGCGTTCTCCGCGGCGCTGTAGCTGTAGGATGCTCCAGACGGCATCGCGGAAGTAAGAACCACGTTCGTGGGGTTGCCGTTAACCGAAGCGGAAACATTGAACGATATGGCATCGAGCTCCATCACTGACGCGGGCACCGCCGGGGTGAACGAGAACTCGGGCTCCCCCCCGATCTCCGACGCAACCTGCGAAACGACGATATTGTCGAGAATTATGCGTTTGCCATCAAGCGTGGAGAACGTGACCGGATAGAATCCGGTCGCCGCGATGGTGATGTCCTGGCGGACTGTGTCAAACACGCCGCTTTCCTTAACGGAAGCGCATGTCATCGTGAACGACTGGCCGCCCAGGGTGATGATGAACTCCTTTTCATCGGCGTCGAAGCCGGTCGCATCCACCTGCACCGTCACGATGCCCGCCCTGATGTTCATATTCGTCGTTGCGAGCGATCCGCCCAGGGAAGCAGTTCCGAACTTGACCGCCCCGCCCGCGTCGTAGATGCGCGTGGAGGCGGTGTACTGTGCCGGCGTTTTGGCCTCGGTCCATGCGGTGCTGCTCGGCGAACCCACGCTGCCGCCCGCGGCGTAGGCGAAATCATCCTCGAAGAGCGCGACCGACCCCTCGGGGAGGGCTTCTTTGACCTTGAAGAAAACGGTGATGGTCTGCGGCGATCCGTCGGAAGCCAAGGCGCGGAACTCAATGCTGTAAACCCCGGCGTCACCGCGCTCGGTCGTCCAGGTGAAAGTGCCGAAGCCCGCCGCGCCGTCGTAAGTGTAAGAGGCGCCGGAAGGGAGCGTCGTGAGGCAGGCCACCTCCACCGCCACATTCGTCATTGTCGCCCCGATCGTGAACGACATCGTCTCCAGCTCCGTGACGTCAGCCAAAGGCGAGGGCGTCAACGTGAATATCGGCAGTTCCACCGGAGCCTCGCCCTCGGTTTGGACGAGGATCGTGTAGGCCGGATGCGGGCTCGGGGTGTTGTTCTTTGTGAAATTCGCCACGTCTGTGAACAGCGCCAAAAGTTCGGCTTTCGTCCCCGAGACCGCGGAGGTGGTGAACCAAGCGTTATCAGTGTCGCCCGTCGCCAAGCTGGCGCCTGCAAGCGCCGCCGGCAACGCGCTGGTGACGGTGCTCGTGGCATCTGAGAAGTCCGTCAGCGAAAAGGCGTAAAGCCACCTCGGGTCGCTTCCAGCTGCGGGCGCTGCGGCCCACGCCCCTTCGAAGGCCAGCACCTGGTCCCCCGTCGTGGCCAGATTGAAAGAGCCGTTTCTGGCCAACGTTCCGATGGAGGTGGTATTGGTGGTAGTTTCCAGCGAATCCATATAGACCACGGTTCCGGCTGCAACCGGCGCATTGTGGGACCACTCGACGGAGCCCTCTCCTGTGCTCCATCCGCCTGCGGCTAGCCAGCCGTTATCCGTGAACGTGATCGTGGTGTTGGCCGGGATGTCCACCAGTGCCACCCAGGTGACCTTGTCCGGATTGTCCGAATTTGCGCCGATGATCGCGATCTCGCCGGCCGTCAGCGCCAGCGCCTGCTGGGCACCTAACACTAAAAGGACGGCGAGTGCGGCGGAAGCGCACATCCAGACAGATTTCATAATAAAGAGCCACCTTGTGGTTGCAGTCGAGAATCCGCTGGTTCTATGTGTGTTTTTCATTTTTTTCGTTTTACCAGTTTTATGTTTGATTCTAGCCAAAATACTTATGTCTGTTTGTCATTAAACCATATCTCTGCAAGAACAAAGTCTTGAACAAGTTAGTAAAACGTAAGAAAACACTGCCGCTTTTATGACCGTCCGCTGGACAAGAACGATTTCCACTGAAAGTCCTTGGATTATATAACGCCAACCCTGTTTTCGTCAACCGCAAAAATTCTCAACCCAATTCTCAAAAATTCATTCAAAAATTCATCTCAAAAATTCTCATGCCGGGTGACGAATCTAAAGAACAATCAAAAACCTACGGCGGTCTTTTTATTTGGCGTATCCCGAGGAGTCTGGCACCATCAGACGCCGAGGAGTCTGGCACCATCAGACGCCGAGGAGTCTGGCACCATCAGACGAAACGGCTGACATCCACTCCACGCACGGGAACATCATCCCGAGCTGCGATCGCCGCCGCCGCGCCAGCGGCTTGGCCCTTCGTGAAGCAGCACGGCGTGACGCGGATGGACGCCTGCACCGGCCGGTCGCAACTGACGCGGCGCCCAGCCACCAACACATTCTCCAGCTTACGGGGGATCAGCGCGCGATACGGGATTCGCCCTTCCCGTACTCCGCTCCCGCAAGCGCGCACAGGTCGCCATCTCCGGTGGCGTCGATATAAACTTTGGAGCGAACCGCGTATAAACCTCCCTTAGCCCATAGAATAGCGGCTTCAACGCTTCCGTGGCTTGAGACGACATCAACCAAATGCGTGTTGAATGAAAATGCGGCCCCGGATCCGACCACCATTTCGTCATAGACTCTTTTTCAGCTTTTCCGCGTTGATTGAATACTCGCACCTCGTATCCAGCGGCATATCCTCCATGTATGTCCCGTCTGGGGAGAGCATGCGCCTTACCACTTCCTCTCCGATCTTTCCCGTCAGAAGTCTTTCCCCATCTCCAAGCGGCATGAATGCAGGTACGAGGCCGAGCGCACCCATGCCTCCGAAGGAGCTTCCGCCATCGATAATAAAAGTCTCCGCACCCGCCCAGGCCGCCGTGACGGCCGCGGCTACTCCCGCCGGGCCGCCGCCGGCGACAAAAACATAGACATCGCGGCGCACTGGGATTTCGCGGCCACATTTAATTTTTTCCATTTGTTTCCCTTTGAAAAATCCATGCGTGGCAGCCCGCCGATCTCCACAGACGCTGCTTCCCTGGATGTCGCTACTTCCATCCGCAATTACCACGCATGCTCTCCATGGCTGCGTCATAGCCCGCCTGGACAACGTCTTCGTTGTAGGTGAAATCCATAGTGGAGACGCCGCGGACCGCAGGCTCGATGAGAATGTCTGGCTTGGCGCACTCGACGCACAAAATCGAAAGATGGTCTTCAGCGACACGGAACGCCTGCCTGTACACCTCCAACATGCCCATCCCCAAATCCTGCCCCCCCGAGATCTTCTTCGCCAGCGTCGCCATCCCGTCGGCCAAGTGCCGGAACACTCCAAGTGGTTCAGAATCTGCGCCTTCCTTCGGGACAAACTCTTTCTGGTTGTTGATGTTTACGGCCACGATATATTCGGCGCCAAGCGCCCTGGCGGCGTCTATCGGCACAGGATTTGTCAAGCCGCCGTCAACCAGAAAACCGTCCCCGTACGCCACAGGCGTGAAGATGCCGGGGATTGAGATCGACGCCCTTATCGCATCCACGAGCGGACCGGAGGTAAAGACAACTTCCTCCGCAGACGCTAGATCCACGGCAACAGCTGCATATGGCAATGGGAGATCCTCTATCTTCACCTCTCCGAAAACGTCCTTCATCAGCTCCACAACCTTCTTGCCCTCTATGATGCCGCCACGTTTCAGGCTCAACTCAAGAAACAGCCTCGAGGCATTCTTCCAATCCATTTTTTTGGCTAATTCCGTGACTTTGTCCTCTGTCCCCGTGGCGTAAACCGCCGCGGCTATGGAGCCGATGCTCGTCCCGGTTACCATATCCGGCTTGAAGCCCAGGTCCTTGAACGCCCTGAGCACACCGACGTGCGCCCACCCCCGCGCTCCGCCGCCTCCGAACACGGCGGCTGTCTTCTTCCTCCCCTTTCCAAACAAGCAGGATAAGCTTTTCATAGTAATTTCGAGAAGAGCCAAGAGGCGTCCGCTCCTCAACCTTTTTTCTTGCCTTTTTTCTTCTTGCCGTCCTTATTCTTGCCGTTCTTTTTTTCCGCGTTTTTCGTCTCGCGTTTTTCCCGGCGCTCGCGGCAGCGGCGCGCTTTGCCAGTCAGCGCGCCATCGGGCAGCGGGGATCCGCGCGGGTCTTCAACTCCCACGACCGTGAAATCGACCTTCCGCTCGTCGAAGTTCACCCCCGAGACCTGAACAAGCAGCTTGCCTCCGACTTTGATAGAAAAGCCCTTGGCAGTCATGCTGGAGTCCTGCGGGCTGTAACGCACAAACTCGTCCGAAAGCTGCGATATGTGTATCAGCCCACCAACTTGAAGTTCCGGGAGCTCCACGAACACGCCAAATTCGAGGATCTTGACGGCCACCGCTTCGTATTCAAGCGGTTCACCCTTTGAAAGCTGCTGCTCCAGGAAGCGGTATTTTTTGATTTCGATCAGATCGCGCGACGCCTGCTCCGCCCTGTCCTCCATCTCGGTCGAGGAAATCGCCACCGCCGAAAGCTCGTCTCGGCTGGGCACTCCCGCCTTGTTATCCGCGAGCAATGCAGAAAGCTCCCTGTGCATTACGAGGTCGGGATAGCGCCGTATCGGCGAGGTGAAGTGGCTGTAGTACTTTTTCGACAATCCGAAGTGCCCCGCGTGCTCGACGCTATATTCCGCCCGCTTCATGCTCTTAAGCACCAGGACGGAGACGTAGTACTCAAGCGGCGTATTGCGCACGGCTTTCAGCAAGCGCGTGATATTGCCGGTATCCATCAAATCGCCCGGATCGAGCCCTAGCCCCATGACTGCGGATGTAAGTTCCGCGATCTTCTCCTCAGCCGGCTGGTCATGGAAGCGAGAGATGTACGGAACCTGATGATTTGCGACTTCTGTCGCCACCGCCTCGTTTGCAATCACCATCGCCTCCTCGACGAGTTCGTGGGACGTCGTGTGCACGGCCGGGTGTATGCCCGTCATCATGCCGTTGGCATCAACCTCCACAACCATTTCGGGCGACGTAATATCAAGCGCGAACCGCTTGAAGCGGTTTGCCCGCAACTTCTGCGAAAGCTCATGCAACGCCAAAATTACGGCCCTAGCCTCCGGCGTCCCAACTTTCTCCGCCGCTTCTGTGCCGTCTATCACATCCTGCGCCTGCTCATACGTGAACCGATGCGAGGAGCGGATAACTGAGTGCGCAAACCTGCGCGACACCATTTTGCAGGCCGGATTAAACGTCATGAACACGGAAAACGCCAGCCTGTCCTCACCCGGCACGAGGCTGCACACGCCGTTGGAAAGCTGCTCCGGGAGCATCGGGATCACCTTGTCAACGAGATAGACGCTGGTGCCACGTTTGCGGGCTTCTTTATCCAGCGCCGAGCCCGGCGTCACGAAGTGGGGCACATCGGCGATATGAACGCCCAGAACGCGGTTGCCCTCCCCGTCTAGCTCCAGCGATAGCGCGTCGTCGAAATCGCGCGCCGTGGCGGGGTCTATTGTTATTATTAACTTATCGCGCAGATCCTCGCGCTTTTCATTCGTTTTAAGCCTTGATGAGACGGTCTCCGCCTCGCGGATCACGGCGGGCGGGAAATCGCCCGGCAAATCGTGCATTTTGATAATCGCCTCGGTGTCGAGCGACGGATTGTCCGCCGGCCCGATAACCGCAACGATTTCGGCATCAGGGTTCAGAATTGGGTTGCTCCATGACGTAAAGCGCACGACCACGCGGTCGTTTTCATGCGCTCCCTTCGCGTCCTGAATGTTGAAAGTGTGCTTGTGATTCGGCAGAATTGGCACTGCAGCCAAGTATGTGCCCGTCCTACGCAGGGTGCACACCACGTCCTTCGCGCTGCGCTCAAGCACCTCGACCACCTTGCCGGCAGGCCGCGTGTCGCCCCTGCGTGGCGGCATCATTCGTATCGAAACCCTGTCGCCGTGGAACGCCTGGCCGACATCTTCCTCCGGAACCATCACATCATCGCCACCGCCATCCGGCGTCACAAACCCGGTGCCGCTTCTGGCGATGGAGATCACGCCGGACACCTTCTCTTCCAACGCACTAGGCCCGGTATCCTCCGGTCCGCGTTTCCGTCTATTCCCTTGATTCCCGTGGAATCTAACTTTACCTTTCATTGACAACCATATCCTCACTGCGCCCCAATTGGCGCTTGCTTTTTATTTTGTATGTTTTCCCGAATCATACCACATACCGCGACCCCGCCGCCATGCCTAATTTATGACTTTAAATCGGTGCCTCCGAACGTGTAATCGCGCCTTGACCTAAGGGGCGATATTGCTGTAGTATAAAGGGTTGTTACAAGAACAAAGGGCGAGTGGTGGAATTGGCAGACACGTCAGACTTAGGATCTGATGCCGTGAGGCTTGCGGGTTCAAATCCCGCCCCGCCCACCATTCAAAAAGAAAGAAGAAACCCCAGGCTATGTTTTCAGGCACTTATACAGCGATAGTTACGCCATTCCGCAAGGACGGACAAGTCGATTACGACAGGTTCAGGGTTCTTGTCGAGAAGCAGGTCGCCGCAGGAATCGCCGGGATCGTGCCGGTGGGCACGACCGGGGAATCGCCCACGCTCAACACCGATGAACACATCGAGGTAATACGCCGTGCCGTGGAATACTCAGCCGGTCGAATCCAGGTGATAGCAGGGACGGGCGCCAACAGCACGGATGAGGCGATCCACCTTACGAAGGCCGCGATCAAGTGCGGCGCGGAGGCCACGTTGCAGGTTACGCCTTATTACAATAAACCCTCCCAGGAGGGGCTCTACCGTCACTTTTCCACAATCGCCGATCTCGGGCGGCCAGTTGTTCTGTACAATGTGCCCGGACGCTGCTCGTGCGAGATCCCCATTCCCGTAGTGGAGCGGCTGGCTACCCACCCGAACATCGTAGCCGTTAAGGAGGCCGCAGGCGACGTGGGCCGCGTGAGCCAGATCAAGGACGTCTGCGATCTAGAAGTGCTATGCGGCGACGATTCGCTGACCGTGCCGATGATTTCAGTCGGCGCCTGCGGCGTGATAAGCGTAGTTTCAAACATAATCCCGGCTGAGCTCGCCCGGATGGTGGAATTCGCGCTCAAAGACGATTTCGCCGCTGCCCGTGAGCTGCACCGCAAATATTACCGGCTCTTCAGAGACGTTTTTGTCGAGGTCAACCCGCTTCCAATCAAAGCCGCAATGGCGATGATGGGCATGATAGACGAAGTCTACCGCCTGCCCCTCTGTGAAATCACCGAACGGAGCCGCGCCAAGCTGCGCGCCACAATGGTTGAAGCCGGGCTTCTGAAAGGCTGAGACCGTTGAGCCTCAACCGCTTTGACAAAGTTAAGCACCTTGTAATCTGAAGAGGAGAATTTTACAATGATTGATGTTGCGATTTTCGGGGCTGGCGGACGCATGGGAGCCGCGCTCTTAACCGCCATTGGCAGCCATAAAAACCTTAGGCTCATGGCCGCGGTAGAGCAGCCTGGCCACCCAATGCTGGACAGGGATTCCGGAACGGCAGCGGGGACCCAGCCCAACGGCGTGCCCGTAACCTCAGATGCGGAGGCCGCTGTCAAGGCTGTCGATGTTATAATCGATTTCACATTCCATACGGTCGTGGCGGGAACCGCTGCACTAGTCGCCAAATACAAGAAGGCATACGTGCTTGGCACAACCGGCCTCTCGCCGGAGGAACGCGCCGCGGTGGACGCCGCCGCGAAAGTGGTGCCTGTCCTCATGGCGCCGAACATGAGCGTCGGTGTAAACGTTTTGCTTGACCTCGTCAAGCAAGCCGCGGCCGTGCTCGGCGCCGACGCCGGTTACGATGCCGAGATTGTGGAAATGCACCACCGCCATAAGAAGGACGCTCCTTCTGGCACAGCGCTCGCGCTCGCAAAGGCAGTTGCCGAGGGCAGAGGTGCAGATTTCGAGAAAGTCGCATGCTTTGGACGCGAAGGGATCACCGGCGAGCGCGATTCAGACACGATCGCAGTGCATGCGCTGCGAGGAGGCGACGTTGTGGGCGACCACACCGTGATTTTCGCGGCGGATGGCGAGCGCGTGGAGCTCGTCCACAAGGCCTCGAGCCGAGGCAGTTTTGCGAACGGCGCGCTTCGCGGAGCCGAATGGCTCGTAGGACGCGCGCCTGGCTTCCATGCCATGCGCGAAGTCCTCGGACTCTGAATAAACCGGTTTAAAACAACAACGCTCAACAAAAAACGCCGTGGCGCATAATTAGGACATGCTCCGCCGCATTAAAAAAGGATAGATGAAAATGACTAAAAAAGACGCGGGATTTGAATTTGCGAAAGAGTGTTTCGCCGGATACGGCGTGGATGTCGATGATGCAGTGCGTGCCGCTCTCGCGATACCGGTGTCAGTCCATTGCTGGCAGGGCGACGACGTCACGGGATTCGAAAAAGCCTCCGGCGGCGCCGATGGCGGCATCGCCGTCACAGGCAACCACCCCGGCAGGGCCCGTACGCCCGAAGAGCTCCGCGCCGATTTCGAGAAGGTGCTCTCGTTCCTTCCCGGCAAAACGAGGATCAACCTCCATGCTTGCTACGCGGAGCCAGTAAATGGAAAATACGCCGACCGCGACACCATCTCCTTCGACAACTTCAAGAACTGGACCGACTGGGCGAATGCCCAGGGCATAGGGGTGGATTTCAACCCGACCTTCTTCGGCCATGCAAAAGCCGCTGACGGATGCCCGCTAACAAACCGAGATAAGGGCATACGCGACTTCTGGGTCGAGCACGGCCGTCGTTGCCGCGAAATCTCCGCGCAAATCGGCATGAAGACTAAATCGTCGGTGCTTGACAATTTCTGGGCACCCGATGGCAGCAAGGACACGCCGGCCGACCGTCTCGCGCCACGCGACAGGCTGATGGATTCACTCGACCGCATGTTCGAAAAGAAGTACGAGGCCTCAAAGACAGTCGATTCTGTGGAGAGCAAACTCTTCGGCATGGGCTGCGAGAGCTACACTGCGGGCTCGCACGAGTTTTACATGGGCTATGCCGTCACGCGCGGCAAGTTGCTCTGCCTCGATGCCGGGCATTTCCACCCTACAGAGGTGATATCGGACAAAATCTCAGCCGTGCTAAAGTTCATCCCAGAGATATCGCTGCACGTCAGCCGCGGCGTGCGCTGGGACAGCGACCACGTCATAACGCTAAACGACGAACTAAACGCCATTGCGCAGGAGATAGTATGGAACGGCTTCTGCTCGCGCGTCCGCATCGGGCTCGACTACTTCGACGCCAGCATCAACCGCGTCGCTGCGTGGTCGATCGGCGCCCGCAACATGCGCAAGGCGCTGCTCTTCGCCATGCTGACCCCTTACAAGAAAATTCGGGAAGCCGAAAACGCCGGTGACAACACCCTGCGCTTGGCTTTACAGGAAGAGTATCGCACCTTGCCATTTGGCGCGGTCTGGGATCACGTCTGCGCCGAAACCGGCAAATGCTCCGGGCAGGAGTTCATTGACTCGTTCAAGGCGTATGAAAAAGACGTACTATCGAAGCGCTAAACGCTAAATGATTGTACCCCTTTCTATAGAGTCAATAGCCTACATGGGCGCAGGCGTTGCACGAGCCGACGGCTGCGTCCATTTCGTACATGAAACATGCCCCGGTGAAAAGGTCGCCGCGGAAATAGTGCTTGAAAAGAAATCGTTCAAAGAAGCGCGCGTGGTCTCCGTGGAAAATCCCTCGTGCGACCGTCTGGCTGAACCTGACTGCCGAATAGAAACGGATAAAGGCTCCGTGCGTGTGCCAGGCTGTGTTTACGACCACGTCACGCACGAGGCCGAGCTGCGCTACAAGCACGATCAACTGCTTTCTTTTTTAACGCGTCAGGCGAAAATAGAAAACGCGGCGGAATTGGTCGGCGGGCCTTTCGTCTCGCCGAAAACTCTTCATTACCGGAACAAGATAACGCTGCATTCATCGCACGGAGCGGACGGCAGGCTATTGCTTGGGTATTTCGGCGACGACAATGTGTCTATCATAGATATACCGCAATGTCCCCTCGCGGTTACGCAGATAAACGAGGAACTGGCCGCCATGCGCCGAGACAAGGCTTTCTGGCGCTGGCTCGGCCCAGACAATTCAGTTTCACTGCGCTGGACGGAAGCGGACGGCGTCGTAGTGATTCCAGAATCCAAGACCGAACAGGGTGCCGAGCTTCCGGCGTTGACGGAGAATACACCAATTGTAGGAACCCTAAAAGTCCCGGCGCGGGGCTTTTTCCAGGTAAATCCAGAGGTGGGCACAGCCCTGGTGTCTTACGTCACCGGCATTGTGCAGGAATGCGCACCCCGGGAACTGTTGGATTTTTACTGCGGAGTCGGTGTATTCGGATTGTCTGCGTCGAAAGTGAAAGTGCATAAAGTAGTCGGATTCGATTCAGGCCGCAGCGTCATACGCTTGGCAAATCTCAATGCCAGGAGCAAGGGGCTCCCGACGCGTTTCTTCTGCGAGTACTCATCACGTGTCGCATCTCGCGCACTAGGGCAACTCCCAAAGAACAACGCAATGGCGATCGTGGATCCGCCTCGGGCTGGCCTGGAGAAAGAAGTGACAGCGGCGCTGGTTGCCACTCCGGTGGACAATCTCGTGTACGTCTCATGTTCGCCAGACACGCTCTCCCGCGACCTTGCCTCGCTTGTCGGTAGCGGCGTCTACAAAGTTCGGTCCACCCGCATCTTCGACATGTTCCCGCGCACCGCGCACTTCGAGACGGTAGTATTGATGTCAAGGGTTGATAAGTAAGCGTGTAATAAGATAAGTAAATAAAGGCTTTCCGTGGTTTGAGGTCTGGTTCTAAGCCGGATGGATAATCACGGATTTTTGCTTTGAGGGAAGTTATCAAAGATTGATGAAATTAAAAAGTCATCGGCCAATACGGTTATTGAGTTGGTGAGTTGATAAGATGGTTGGCAAAATAATGGTGAGTTGACAAGATTGCTATTATTCTGGAGATTATTAAGTTAAAAATGGCGTTAGAGGTAATTACTTTTTAAGTGCAAATACAGGTTGAAAAAACAATGTCAATATGTTATTATAAAAAGAAAAGGTGGATTTAGGTATGGATAAGGAAGATAAAGTCCAAAAGGAACCGATGGAATTCTATAACATGTCTGATTTTCTTAGAGGACAATCATCAAAATTGATCACAGGTTTATCAGATGAAGATAAAACAGCTTTTGTTTTGAAAAATGGAAAGCCTGTAGCAGTTCTTATCTCCCACGAGAGATATGAAAGATTATTAAAAGCAGGTATAGATATTACTGAATACTAAATATAAAACACTTAATAGATGAGAGAGGTTAAATGAATGGCTGTGAAAAAATCAGAATTGTATTCCCTATTATGGGATGCTTGTAATAAATTAAGAGGTGGGGTAGAACCTTCAAGGTATAAAGATTATGTGCTTGTATTGTTATTCTTCAAGTATGTATCAGACAGATATAAAGGGCAACGTTTTGCTGAATTTACAGTAAATGAAGGTGCCTCATTTGACGACTTGATTGCTGCAAAAGGTAAACCAGATGTTGGTGAAAGAGTTGATGTAATTCTTCAAAAGTTTCTCGAAGATAATAAGCTAGTGGGAGCGCTTCCTGATGTTAGCTTTAATAATCCGGATGAACTAGGTTCTGGTAAGGAGCTCGTAGATAAAGTTTCTGGTCTTATAGCTATTTTCCAAAATCCTGCGATTGACTTTAAAAGCAACAGAGCCAGTGGAGATGACATCATTGGGGATGCATATGAATACTTCATGATGAAATTCGCTCAGGAGTCTGGTAAGAGTAAGGGACAGTTTTATACACCTAGTGAGGTGTCACGTATTATTGCTAGACTTATTGGTATTGGCAATATTAAACAAGAGACAGGAAAGAAATGGACCCTCCATGATCCTGCGGCGGGGAGTGGATCATTACTTATTCGTTCAGCAGATGAAGCACCAACTGATGATAATGGCGATTCCATAGTTACAATATTTGGACAAGAAAAATATCCTGATACTGCTGGTTTAGCAAAGATGAACTTCATCCTACATAACAAAGGTACAGGTGAAATTAAAAGTGGAAATACATTAGCCAATCCACAATATACTGATGATTTTGGTGGACTTAGAAAATTCGATTTCATTGTCATGAATCCACCATTTTCTGATAAAGACTGGACTGATGGAATTAAACCATCTGAAGACAAATACAAGCGGTTTGATGGTTATGGCATTCCGCCAGAAAAGAATGGTGACTACGCTTGGTTTTTGCATGTTCTAAAAGCATTGGAAAGCAACGGTAAGGCAGGGATTATTCTGCCACACGGTGTACTATCTAGACCTAATGCAGAAGAAATTATTACTTGAGAGTGGCGAGTTCTCGGGAAGTTCATAGGCGGTGCGCGAGCACATTCCACCCCACGCGGGCTGCCCTTTTCACATGAGCATTCCGCGTGGGG
>JALHHX010000218.1:6492-9323 GCA_022837245.1 Lentisphaerota bacterium | reverse complement strand
GGGCTTGATTTCGAACTTCATCCAGTTCCTGTCGAGCAGCACGCCTTTGTCTGAAACAAGCTCCGCATCGAAGAAGGTGCTCCCAGCGGGAATCACGGCAGGTGGCGTTACTACGACGTCTAGCGTGTCAGTCTGTGATGGAGCGAGGGAGATGGATTTTTTCACCGGAGACACGCTCCACCCTGAGGGCGCGCCGATGCGGACTCCGCCGCTGAACGCATTTTCGCCTCTGTTGCGGACGGTGATCCGGATCGGCGCGTTTGCAAACGCACGTGTGAATTCGGTCTCCGGCGCCGTGAGCTCCACTGCGGGTTCCGGTGTCGGGCCGTAGGCTTCGATCTCGCGTAGCATCAGCGCCTGTGGCGGTAGCGTTTTCAAAGATCTTCCAGCTACGTCTGGGAAATATCCGTGGGTTGTGCGGCGTGCCACGATTCTCAGGGCATCAGTCGTCACCGGCATAAAGCGGACCAGGTGTATATTGTTGTCAAGAATCCACGTGTTTGCGCTGATCTGGTCGATCTCCGTCGGATCCGAGGGCGGACATGAGCTCCGGACTTCCTGTATGGTTTTCCAGCCTCCTTCCTTTGTATGACATTGGATATCGAAGTCCAGAAGGGAGCAGAACGAGCTGTCGGGGCGCATTGTGAAAAGCAACACTTTATCCACTGTGTGCGCCATGTCGAAAATCACGTCCAACGCCTCTGGTTTGATATTGCCTTTTTCGTCCGCATAGAGTTTCCCAATCCAGATTTTTGCGCCGTCGACTCCTCCATCGGGGTTCCCTTCGTGCATTGTTTCGAAGATGCCGTTGTTGAGCAGCGTCATGTCGCGCGTTGTTCTGCCTGAGTAGGTTATTCTGGCGCGCTCGGCGAAATTGCGTCCGAATTCGTACTGCGGCATCTTAACCGACTGTCCTTTGCCAAGTCGCAGATAAACAGGCATTTGAGAAACCGGGAGAATTGCCTTGCCGTTGCCAATCGGCACGATCGCGGAGTTGCCGAAAGAGTCGACGACAGTGAGGTTGCGCCCGCCGGAAACTTCAAGTTCGATGGTTTCGTCTTCTGCGAGACCGAGGTTGCGCAGGATAATCGTATCGCCTTCGCCGCCCTTGTAATGCAGCCCCATGAAAAGGTTGTCGCCCTGTGTCCCGAAACTTAACATTCCCCCGTACTTGAGCCCCTGCGTCATCGCGTGGCGTACGCGCAGCGCGGCTGCGGCTGGATGCGGGCCTGCATATCCCCAAACGAACGACGCCCCTGAAGAATACTCTCCTTGGTTGAGAAAAAAGTGAGTGTTGCGTTCCGGTGGTATGCCAAGCGATTGCAGCAGATCGCGGTGTAGCGTGGCGCGCACCGCCTGCTCCGGACCTATGAACTGGCTGCCGAGGAAGCCTGATATGGCGCGGCCGGTCTGCCAGATTTCCATATTCCCGCATCCGTACTTGTTCATAAGCCTTTTGAGCGCTCTGTGCTTCCATCTCCAGTGGACGGGGTCAATCGTCTCGCGACCTTCTTCATCGTGCACGGAGAGGATATCAATATAGTTGCCTCCACCAGCCTCTAGGAAAGCGGTTAACCACGTCAGGTCGACGCCTGAAACCGCCGGCCCCATCACCTTCGCCTCCGGATCCATTGCCTTTACAATTGGATAGAGTTGGCGGAGCAGCAGGACGTAATCCTCAGGCGTTATGCTTGTGTTGGAGCCGTCACAGAACTCCCATGCAGACACCTGCCCCTTGAAGCGCGTGACTGCCGCTCGCACGTGCTCCGGGGTGCAGTCCGCCAAAAAGGGGATTTGCACGAAGCAAGACGCCCCGCAGCCTCTGGCCAGCGCCAGCGCCGCGGCGAGCGCGTCATGGCTTTCCTGCGTTGTGTAGAGCTGCAGGCGCATGCCATTGAGGCCGGTGAAAACCTGGCGCGGCGCATCCCCAAGCCCGCCATTCGATTCTCCTGCCTTCAACGCGGGCATCCCCGGATATTCGCGTGTGACGAGCAGATGCCGGTTTATCGTCCGCAAAAATTTACCGTCACTGTAGATTCCGGCAGCGACCGTGTACCACCCCCATTTTGGCGGCGTGAAGGAAAAGGCGAATCCAGCCGGCGTGTTATCCTTGAGGTTCAGCGCAGCCTCGCCCTGCGCTATGTGGTTTTTGTACATGTCGTGCACGCGCCACTTGACCACGATGTCTTTGAGTCGGCGCTCGGCCGTGCCAACGCTGAAACGGATATCGATCGGCTCGTCAGCATTGTATGAGACATCATACGGGAGGTTTGTCCGGAGCGACGGACGGAAGCCAAGCAAAAGCGCATTGCGTCTAGAAACCAGGTTTTTCTTTTCGTTGAAAAACGCTTTTTCCAGTCGCATGATCGAAGGCGCCTCATGGTAATACGTGCCGCCAGGGACCTCGGTCAAATCGGCCACCCAGAGCCTGCCGTTGCCATCCACCGCCAGAGGCAATAAGGCGTCGTCGATACCCCACGGGTTGCTCTGTTTGTACACGCCGGAGCGCCGCCAAACAGTCGTGACATCTGCGTCGTAACACACCAACTGAGTGTAGCTGCCGTAGGCAAGCGTATAAATGCGCCCGGCTCCGTCCACCGCCACGCTGTGGAGCGGTTCGCTGCCGTCGCCCCTGAGCATGTCCGTCGCCGCCCCGATGGAAAACAGAAATTTTCCCGCCGGGCTGAACTTGAAAATCTGGTTGGTGGCAGCGAGAATGTAGAAATTGCCGTCCTTGTCGGTCGTCATGTCCTCGATGCCGGTCAGCCGCCTCTCAAGCTTTATCGTTCCCGCCGCCTTTCGCGTCCGTGCGTCAATGACTCCGATATAGT
>JALHHX010000218.1:3565-6452 GCA_022837245.1 Lentisphaerota bacterium | reverse complement strand
GGTGAGCATTCCGGCGGCTTGTCTTGTCACCCAGACGGCACCGTTGCAATCGACGGACAACTTCTGCGTATCGTCCTTATCGAGCAGACGGTCGTTGGCGATTGAAAACTGCGACACATATTTGCCGGAATTGTCGAAGATCTGCACTCGTCCGCCTCCGTACCACGTCTTCATCGTGGAATTGAACTGGCGGCCTTCCAGTGTGTAGAGGTTGTTTTGCGAGTCGAAGGCCATGTCGCGCAGCTCCGTGAATTTGCCGTTGCCGTTTCCCGTGCCGCCAATCGTGACGTCGGCGCCCAGCGATACAGCGCCTGCGGATTGCGTGTGTAACAAAAGAACGACTGCCCCTGCGGCCGCGGCCAGATTACGCGGAATCTTGCTCATGTCTTAACGTCCATTTCCATTTAGATCTGCCAGAACCGAATCTTTTCTAAGATATATATGCCCGCATTATGCCCGACGACGTCTGGAATTGCAATGTTTTTCCCTGTGACGACCCCGGAGCAACAGGGCATGTTTGCGAATGGGGAGATTGACAACACCCGGGGGCTGAAAACCCGGTCCCTAGTTCCTGAAAACCGGTGTGCCGAGCACGGTGGCGCGGCAGTCGATGAAGAGGCTGGTGCGTGCGGACCCCTTTTTGTGTGGCGTCCCGTCCGCGGTTCCGCCCAAAAGTCATGTTATGCCCTCCACAACATCTCTTTGTGTGGGAAAATGGTGTTGTCATGTGGTGTCACTTCAGAGCCTTTAGCGCGTCAAGCGCACGTTGCCGCCCAGTGTCGCAGGCGTTCATGCCGCCTGAGTTCCATACGAGTCCACTCTCGCCTGTGTGCAGGGCCGTCTCGCCGGCTTTCACTGCGGAGATAACTTCGGAGGGGAGCGCCTCGAGGAGTTTTCCGGCCTCGGTTAGCGCCGGGTCGTCGCGCCCGGCTTTGCGCAGCGCGGCGATGCGGCGTTTGAGCATCAGCAGGCGCTCGTAGTCCTGTGCACCTTCGAAAACAGCAAGCCAGTGTTTGCCGCCTGTGGCCGAGGTGTCGTCCAAATATGCCAGACACCAATTGCGGCCTGTGCCGCCTGCCAGTTGGTTCCATGGCCGGGCGGAGCGGTTGTCGCTATAAGACCAGAAGCCGGCCCAGCTCTCGGCACCTCCTTTGCTGATGCGCCAGCACTCCCACTGCTGCAGGCGGTAATAGCGGGTGGATTCCCCTTCGCTGTTTTTTTTCGCGCAGGCGTAGAAGCCCATGGTTTTGCCCTTCTGGCGCGCAGTCTCGTAAAAATCCACTGCCGGCCGGCAGAGCCCACCCATCGGATCGCCCTGTAAACAGATTGCTCAAACGGCGGTTGTGCGGGGCGCCAGGCATTCACGCCGCAGCGCAAATAACCGTCAAGCTGGAAGCGGTCGGCGGCCGCCGAAAATAATCGGGAAACAATTGAACAAATCGCGAAGCGTTGGGAACCGCTCTGCATTGGAGGGCGGCGGCCTCTGCCGCCGCACAGCAGCTAAGGCCTACACCCTACACCCTTCTCCCCCCATAGCAGCTAAGCTTCATGTCGTCGCGCCGCCGCATGAGATATGCTCGGTGGCAAAGCCCCCATAATTCCAGCATTCCAGCATTCCGGCGCCAAATGCCGCCCCGGTTCGCTGGCCGATTGCAAAAAAAAATGGAAAAAAAGACTTGCGTTGAAAAGTCAAAATGATGTAAAGTACGCCGAACTAGTCCGAAATGGGATTATCTCAAATAAGATTAAAATGACGAAAACAATGGAAAGTGTAAAAGGAAAAACAATGCAGGACAACGGGGGGAGCGCGGACAATCTTGCGCAGCGCCTCCGTAAGTGGACCCATGTGCGGCACCGTTTCGCAAAGGCTTACAGAGGAATGTTCGCCGGGCTCGAATGGCCGCATTCGAAGTCGACGCTCGAGGTGCTGCTCTACCTTTACAGGGTGAAAAAGGAGGCGGAGCCGTCGGTGATCGCTGATTTCATGTACATGCCGCGCCAGACGATGACGTCTCTGCTTGACACGATGGTGAAGGACGGATTTGTTGTTTCTAATCCGCATCCGACGGACAGGCGCCGCAAGTTGGTGCGGCTTACCGGCGGGGGCCGCACGACGATCCGCAGGTTGCTCAACAGCATCAGGGCGGGTGAGCGGGAGGCCGTTTCGAGGGTGGCCGACGAGAGGTTCGACGAAATGATTTCGGTGCTTGACGAGGTTTGCAGTTCAATGGAGGGCTGGGCCGAGGCGCGCAAGAAAACCGCGAAGAAAAAAAACGCGGCCGATTAATGTGGCAGCGGACTGGTTTTTGCAAAGGGGGTTTATATCATATGAGTTCAACACAGACATGGGGTGTGCCGGTTGCGTCCGCATTATGCGCCGCGCTGCTGATGGCCGGATGCGCGTCGTACAGCGTGGACGACCGCGGAGAGCATGTGGAAGTTTTTCTGGAGACGCTTGCCGTCAGGCGCACTTCGCTGCCGGACGAGCCGCTGTCGATGGAGCAGTGCATCATGCTCGCGATGGAAAACAATTACGACGTGCGGCTGGCCGATCTCGACACCAGGCTGGCCGGGCTTGGCAAGGATGTGGCATTTTCGGCGTTTTTGCCGCAGGTCACGCTCGGGGCGGACTGGATAAAGTGGGACAAGCCGCCTCCGATGACTGACCGCGACTACGCGACGGGGTCGCTCTCCGTGGCCATGCCGCTCGTGATGCCGTCGGTGTGGTTCATGTACGCGTCGCGGTCCGAGCGCGAAGCCCAGGCGGAGGCGGTCGCGCATTACGTGCGCCAGTGCATTTGCTTTGAGACGATGGTGGCGTACTATGACTGCATGATTTCGGATGACGAGGTCAAGGTCATGGAGCTGCAGGTGAAGACGGCGCGCG
>JALHHX010000218.1:0-3542 GCA_022837245.1 Lentisphaerota bacterium | reverse complement strand
AGAGCGCGTGCGCGGGCTTGCGGCGGAGGGGCTTGCGAGGGAGTGGGAGGGGCGGCAGGCGGACGCGCAGCTTTTGGCCCGCGAGGCAGAGCTGGCCGCTTCAAAGCGCAATTATGTGAACCGCAAGGGAACTTTGCTGAACCTTATGGGGCTGCCCCCCGATTACTCGTACGAGACGCTGAAGCTGAGCGGAGACATAGGGGAACCGCATGACGGCGATTCCGATTTGGGGACGCTGGTTCTCACCGCGCTGGCTTCGCATCCCGAGCTTGAGCTGGCCGATCGCGAGATGGTTATAAGGGAGAACGAACTGCGAATGGCGATAGCCGATTTCCTGCCGACTCTGGCGGGGTTTGCGAATGCGACATGGACGACATCCGACAGTTCGCGCTCCGCTAACCGCTCGGGGGGGCTGGGCTCCGTGTGGAATGTGTTCGACGGCTTCGCAAACGTGTCCGGCTACAGGACGGCCGATGTTCAGAGCGAAAAATCCGGCCTTGCTCGCGAGCAGACTTTTCTGAGGATAATGCTGGACGTGTTGGTGGCGCGCAACAGCGTTGATGACGCGTGCGGCAATGCGAGGGTGCTGGCGCTGGTGTACGACGCTTCACGCATGAAGTATGAAGATTACAATGCGCGGCAGCGCCAGGGGTTGATCCCCCTTAGCGAGTCGCTCGACGCGGAGGCGGATATGAATTTGGCGCAGCTGAACATGCTCAGAAGCAAGTATCAGGAGCGCGTCGCATGGGCGGCGCTTAAGATGTCGATGGGTGTGCTGGGGGTGCCGGGCACGGCCGCGGCGGATGAAGCCGATGCCGCGGCGGATGTGGAAGCCGTTGATGTGGTAAAATGATTCACAGGGATGATTCCGAAACGAAAGGTGATATTATGAGGATGGAAAACTATTTCAATGCCATTGTTGTGGGCGCGGCCGCGGCCGCGCTGTTGTCGGGCTGCTCCCGCAAAGGGGAAGCAGTCGGGGAAGCGGAGGAGTTGCCTCCCCTGCCCGTAAAAATACAGATCGCGCAAATGCAGCCGTTCGAACACAGGGTGGAGGTTAAGGGAAACCTTGAGGCGGACGAAAACGCCACGATTTCGGCCAGAACTTCAGGCAACCTCGATGAGGTCTTCGTGGATGTGGGCGACGAGGTGGTGAAGGGCGAGACGAGGCTTTTCATGGTTGACCCGGTCGCGCTCGAGAACGTGGTGCTCATATCGGAACGCGCGGTGGATACCGCCAAAGCAAAACTGCTTGTTGCGGAGGCGTCGCTCAAGAGCGCTGAGGCATCGCGGAAAAAAGCCGTCATTGACGCGGATCGCTACACGCGCCTTCGCGAGGAGGACCGCGTGTCCGCCAACGAATACGAGCAGATGATGGTGGCGAGGGAGATCGCGGACGCGGCAGTGGAGATAGCGGAGGCCAACATCGCGCTGGCCAGGGAGCAGATCGCTTCCGCCGAAGCGAGCCTCGTCATAGCAAGGCGCGACCTTTCAGACGCCGCGGTGATGGCGCCGATCGACGGGACAGTCAACGAACGTTTCATGGATCCGGGCGAGCGCGTGGATCCCGGTTCGCCGGTGCTTGCCTTGACCGGCAAAGGCAGGGTTAAGGCGATTGCGTATTTGCCGTCGGAGTATTACAGCGCCGTTAGGGAGGGCGTCACGGAGTTCAGGCTTTTTGTGGATGGAGTCGATTTGGGTATGCACAAAGTGACGGCCAAGACGCCGGCAGTCGACACGCGGCTTAGAACCTTCGCTTTCCGCGGGGATGTCGAAGTCCCGGAGGCAGTGCCCGGCAAGATGGGCACGTTCCAGATGGTGTTTGAAAAGCGCGGGGGCATATCGGTGCCGGTCGAGGCGGTGTTGACGAGGCGGAACCGCAAAATAGTGTTTGTAAACGAAAATGGCGTTGCGGTGGAGAAGACCGTCGAAACAGGCCTGCGCACCGATGGTCGTCTGGAAATAACAAAAGGGCTTGAGATTGGCGACGAAGTAATTATCCAGGGACAGACGCAACTGTTCGCGGGGCGTAAAGTGGCACCCGCCGCGGCGGCGAAATAAGGGACGGGGTGTAATTATGTTTTTAGCCAACGCTGCAACAAGAAGACCCGTCGCGACGGGGTGTCTGCCGCTCGAGAACATGCCGGGCATCGATGTGCCTTATGTGGCGGTCATAACGACCTGGGCGGGGGCGTCGCCGGAGGATATCGAGAAAGACATAGCGAAGCAGATCGAGGATAACGTCTCCGGCGTCGAAGGGTTGAAGCACATAAACTCCATTTGCCAGGAAGATATAGGAGTCAGCCTGCTTGAATTCGAGATCGACGTCGATGTGGACGTCGCAGCGCAGGACGTGCGCGAGCAGGTCGACATAGCGCTCCGCGACTTGCCGCCCGATGCGGACCGTCCGGTGATCCAGAAGCTGGACATCAACGCCACTCCCGTGGCGACGTTGTTTTTGACCGGCGATCTCCCGGTCGATGAGATATACGACTATGCTGACTATGTGCTCTCCGACCGCTTTTCCAATCTCAAGGGTGTTGGCCGGGTGACGCTCGGCGGCGGCAATGAACGCGAGGTCTGGGTGGAATTGGATCCCGACAAACTGGTATCCGCCGGACTCACCACCGCACACGTCGCGTCGGCGTTGGAAGGCGGCGTTCTCATGTATCCGGGCGGCCGCGTGCGTGCCGGCGGAAATGAATATTCCCTCCGGTTCGATGCGGACACGATGTCGCTCGACGCCATCCGCGGGCTTCAAGTCGCCGGCGGAAGCGGCGCCCGGCGTTATATCTCGGATCTGGGCACCGTGCGTTTCGCGGCGGAGGAAGTTCGCCAGCGTTCGTACCTGAACGGCGAGCCGGGGGTCGATATAAAAATCGTGAAAAAATCCGACGGGAACACCGTGGAGGTCGTCAAGGGCGTCAGGAAGCGCTTTGAGGAGGTTAACAAGACGTTGCCATCCGGCATGAAATTGCACTGGGTGTATGACGAAGGTTTGACCGTCGAGTCGACCGTGCAATCGACAATCAGCGATATAATGGGCGCGATAATGCTTTGCATGATCATCCTCTTCGTCTTCCTTTTCAACATACGCACCACGCTGATCGTCGCCATCACCATGCCGGCGACGATGATCATCAGTCTGTTCTTCCTCAATCTTTTCGGCCAGACCCTTAACACTTCCACGCTGCTCGCCATAGGGCTTTCAGCCGGTATCCTGGTCTCGAACTCGATCGTGGTGCTTGAGAACGTCGTGCGCCGTTTCAACGATTTCAAGGACAAATGGGAGGCCGCGCGCGTGGGCACGAACCAGATGGCGGTATCCGTGCTGGCTTCAGCCGGCACGAACGTTGTGGTGATGCTGCCTATTGCGATGATGGGCTCCATGGTGGGGCGCTTTTTCCGCCCGTTCGCGATTGCCACGCTTATCGTGAACCTGGCCTCGATTTTCATCAGCTTCACGCTTACGCCCATGCTGTGCGCGATGTTCATGCGCAGGGATACCGAGAAGAACACCAACAAGTTCTCGCGCCTAGGCC
>JALHHX010000030.1 GCA_022837245.1 Lentisphaerota bacterium | reverse complement strand
CCCACTCTCTCCCCCTTGCTGCGTGGGAGGTATCCGCAGATTGCGCAGATGCACGCAGATTTGCTTTTGCCACGTGGTTTTTTTGGGGTGCTCAGCAGACGTGCTCTTGCTGCGGTTGCTGGAAGCCCGCGGGCAAGGGCCTGCCCGCAGGGAGTGGGTAAAACCTCCGGTGGCTGATGACGCGGAACTGGAGCCTATGCCAGCAAGTGCCTTGCGCGGGGCGGCTAGGGCCTAAGGCCTAACACCTAAGGCCTTTTTCCCCTCGCATAAAACAGCATAAAACAGTCTAAAAAAATAATTCTAGCGCAGGACGGCAAGTTATGGTATAGTGGCTTCTTCTTTAGCAAACAAGCCGAGGTTTTGCCGTTTGGCAACCAGGCTGTGGACAGCAAGTCAAAAAGGGTTGCTTTTTTATGGTGAGCGTGGCCGTGACAGGTGGAATAGCCTGTGGCAAGAGTTTGTTTTGTCAATTACTTTCCCGTATGGGGGCGGAAACGGTTGACACTGATGACATAGTGAGGGGGCTCCACGGAGCCGGGATGAAGGGGGCGGAATTAGTGGGTTCGGTTTTCGGGCCGGAGTTCCTGCTCCCCGGCGGCGCCACGGACCGGGCCGCGCTGGGCGCACTGGTATTTGGCGACGCGGTTGCGCTGAAACGGTTGGAGGAACTCCTGCATCCACTGGTAATGGACGAATTGCGCGCATGGAAGGAAAAAAAAACTGCCGCCTCGGTAAAAGTGGCACAGATTCCGCTGTTGTTCGAGAAAGGATGGCATGGAGACTGGGACGTCACGGTCTGCGTGACGGCGCGAGAGGATATCAGGATGCGGCGGCTGCTCGCCAGGGGGCTGACCGAGGCGGAGGCGGAGAGAAGAATTTCGGCGCAGATGACGAGCGCCCAAAAGGCCGCGATGGCCGATGTCGTCATACACAACGATGGCACAGAGGCGGAACTTGAGGCGACCGCCCGAGAACTTTTAAAATATCTGGAGAATAAATAAAATGGCAAAAAACGCAGAAGAAAACAACAGGGACAACGAGGACGAAATCGCGGAACCTAAAACAACCGTCAAACGCCCAAGGGGACGGCCCCGCAAAACTGCTAAGGACGGCGTGGAAAAGAAAACAGCCAAGCCCGCGGACGAGGATACTGAAAAAATGGCTAGACCGGTGGAGCGCGTGCCGCGCGACCAGCCGAGCGAATGGATCGTGCCCAAGGATGACGACGACTACGAGGACGAGGTCACGACTAGGCGCGCGGCGAAAGTGCGTCCGGCCGACGACGACACGCTCTTCGGGAATTCCGATGAAAGCGACGATTCATTTGACGACGAGCAAGGCGATGAAATAGGCGACGAAGCTGAAGATGAAGACGAGGACGAGGACGAGGAGGAGGACGAAGAGGAAATAAGCGACGACGAGATCCGGGCCCGCAGGGAGGCGGCGCGAGCAGTGGTGGCAGATATCGGCCGCATGAAAACCAATGCCCGGGCGATGGACAGCTACATAGCCGTGCCTTCGTCGGACGGCCGGCCCGCCAATTCCGGGTTTATAGACAGCGAGGAGCTGGAGCAGCCGCTGAGCCGGAAGGACTACTGGAAGCAACGCCATGAGGAGCGCGGCAAACAGCGCGTAAACGGCAAACGCGACCGTCAGTGCTTAGTACGCAACGGCAACGAGGGCGACGACCTCGGCGGCCAGGATCTGCCGACGCTCAACGTGGCAAAACTCCAGGCCCTCGAAACTACGGAGCTCTTCGAAATGGCGGAGGCGCAGGGGATAACGGAGACGCTCCCCGCGATCGGTCTGCATGAATTGGTTTTCGCGCTGCTGCGCAACCACGCCACGCTCGGCGGCGCCGTGGTTGGCGAGGGATACTTGGAATTGAACCAGCTCGGCCAAGGATGGCTGCGCAATGAAATCGGCAACTTCAAATCATGCCCCGAAGACACCATGGTGCCGCATCAGGTGGTGCGCCGTTACAATCTGCGGCCGGGAGATTACGTCGTAGCCAAAACAAGACCGCCCACGCGCGACCGCCGCGACAGGGAGTTCACCGCCACGGAGGTGGTTTCCGTGAACGGCATGAGTTTCGACGACGCGCGCCGCATGCCGGCGTTCGATTCACTCCCGGCGCTCCATCCGAACATCAGAATCAAACTCGAGACGGAAGACGGGGACGTCGCAACGCGCATCGTGGATCTTTTCGCGCCGATTGGATTCGGGCAACGCGGCCTCATCGCGGCACCGTCGCGCACAGGCAGATCCATGTTGCTCGTGAAAATCGCGAACGCCATATTGAAGAACCACCCCGGCACCGAGCTCGCGCTGCTGCTGGTCGGCGAACGGCCCGAGGAGATCACGGATACGGCACGCGCCACTACCGCGAAGGTGTTCTCCACTAGTTTCGACGAAGCCGCGGAAAAGCATGTCCAAATGGTCGAGGTGGCATGCGAGATAGCGCGGCGTAAAGCCGAGGGCGGCAAGAACGTCGTGGTTCTGCTCGATTCGATCACGCGGCTCGCGCGCGCCTACGCCGCGATCCAGACCGCAAGCGGAAAGTCGCCTGCCGACATCATCGACGTGGGCGCTTTCAACAAAGCCAAGCGCATATTCAGCTCCGCGCGCAACCTTGAGGGAGCGGGAACGGTGACGATCATCGCCACGGCGATGGTCGAGACACGCAATCCAGTCGACGAAGCCATGGTCGAGGAACTCAAAGGCGCCGCGAACATGGAGCTTTTCCTCGAACGTCAAATGGCGGCGGAGCGCGTCTTCCCCTCAATCAACCTCGCCAAATCGGGAACGCTGCGGGAGGAGTTCCTCGTTGGAGGGCAGGACGAACTTGAACGCATACGCGCGTTCCGCGCGGCTTATGCCGATATGGAGCCGGCAGAGGCCATGCGCGCGCTCCTCAAAAAAATGGAAGACTCCCCGACAAACGCGGACCTCCTCCAAAATGCAAAAACCGTATAATCCGAATATCGCCGGAAGGGATTTTAAATATTACATATTCGATTGGGATGACAACATCCTCCACATGCCGACGTACATCCATCTGGAACGTCGGCTCGGCAATGGAGAGTGGGTGCCGCACCTGGTCTCGACGGCTCTGTTCTCGGTCATACGCAACGACACCCAGAATTACCGCCCCCCGGAGGACAACTGGGAGAAGGCGTTCGCCGAATTCCGGGATTTTGCCACAGACGGTGAAAGCAAATTCCTGAAGGACGCGAGGGAGGCAATAGACCGCCTCAAACGAGGCGATGACAAGACCGCCCCCAGCTTCAACACCTTCCGCCGCACTCTCAAGGAAGGCCGCATTTTCGCAATCGTAACCGCGCGGGGGCACAAGCCGGAAACGCTGCGCAAAGGAGTGCGGCTATTCATGGATGAAGTGCTCCGCCCCGAAGAACGCAAGGAGATGATATACAACCTCCGCGGGTATATCGTCTGCTACGATGAAAACGGAGGCAAAAAAAACAACGCGATGTCAGACGAGGAGGTCGTGGACAATTTTCTCGACCTCAACCGCTACCACGCCGTGACTTCGCCCGATTTCATTGCCCTTGTTAAATCAGCCGCTGTGCCCGAAATCGAGAGCTCGGAGACACGGAAACAATTCGCGATCCACGATTTTCTCGACCACATTTTCCGCATCATAGACCGTATCGGAGGCACGAAGCCGGTGAGTGTCGGTTTCTCGGACGACGATCCCGTCAACGTCCACGCCGTCGCCACTTTCATCCGCAACGAGCTGGCCGCGAAATTCCCCGCCGTGAAGTTCGTGGTGTACGACACCTCAGACCCCGACATAGAGAACGGCCACAAGATCACCGTGGCCGGCCAAATGGATCTGGGTCTGAACGTCAAGCACGACGACTGAACACGAAACACAGCGGCTTGACCATGCCGCTGTTTACATGTCCCGTATGGGTCATCGTGCCCGTGGCACTGTCGAACGCATACACGGCTATTTCATTCGAAAGCTTGTGCCCCACGACCACAAACCTCCCATCAGGGGAGAATTCGAAATCACGCGGGAACTTGCCAGCAAGCATGTTTACCGCCTTGCGCTCCAGACCGCCTCCAACATCGTCGACTAGGAACGCCGCGATACTGTCATGCCCGCGGTTCGACGCCAGCACCCACTTCCCGTCCGGCGACACTTTGACCGCTGCCGCCTTTGATTCCCCGGAAAACGCACTTGGCAACATCGGATACGTTCCGATTTCGACGAACGCTCCCCGGCCGTCGTTACGGAGCGACACGACCGTGCTGTCGAGCTCATTCAGCAGAAACATGAATTTTCCGTTTGGGTGGAAGGCGATGTGCCGCGGCCCCGCTGCCGGTTTCGCGCGGCAGCCCGCGCCATCCAGTTCGCGCATCTCCCCTCCCGGGCAAGCGGGGTCGTAACAGACGATGCGGTCCAGCCCCAAATCGCAAACGCAGATGACGGCGTCATCGGGAGTTAGCGCTGCGTAATGGCAGTGCGCAGCCTCCTGGCGTGACTTGTCGGGTCCGCTGCCCTTGTGTTGCACTTCCGCAACCGGGCCGGCCAGCAGCCCATCGTCCGTCACGTCGAACACCCCCGTCCAGGCGTTTGAGTATTCAGCATACACGAGCTTTTTTCCATCGTGCGAAAGCGAGAGGTGGCACGGCACGGTTGGCGCGCACGGATACTCCGCAATTTTCTCCAACCGGGGTTCGTCCACCGCATACACGGCGATGCCGCCGGTGCGGCCGTCGCCGCCCGGCGCCACTTCCTGAGCCGCATAGAGCCGCGTGCCGTCGGCGGACACAGCCAAGTAAATCGGATTGACCGCGTCCTCCGCCGCCCCGACTTCCGAGAACGCTCCGTTCGCGCAATCAAACTCGAACACCCTCAGCCCCGCAGGTGAATCGTCGTTTTTTGAACCTGCAAAGAAAAACTTTTTCATAGCATCACTCCTTATATCAGCCCCGTCATTGTCAGCCGGACCAAGCACGCATGATCATGCACTTTTGCGCTTGGAAACTCAAGGAAAAGACCTACTCGTCCACGAAGATGTCAGGCCAGCAATCATTGCCAGTGTGCCAAGTGACGCGCTTTATTTCGCTTTGCGGAGCACCGATTTTCCACAGGAAGATTTCGTAGTCGGCCTGGTCATGTTCGTGCCCGCCGGTGCTGGCGCCATAGACCATCCAAACGCCGTCTGCCGATGTCTTTGGGAAATATTCGTGGCTGTAATCCCCCTCCACGTCGAGCAGTGTTTCGGTTTCCGCCTTGATTCCGTCGCGCTTGAAAATAGTGTTCTTCTGTTTTCCGGGGTGGTTTACCCACAGCATTGTGGAAGAGTCCCTACCCTGCCACGTGATTTCGCATCCGCCGTCAATCCTGAGTGGCGTCGCGCCATCAACTGAAACATAAGTGCCGTTTGCGGAGCCGCGCAGTGTGAATGCGAGCCCGCGCCCGTTGTATCCGACGTTCGGCGTCTGGAACTCGTTGCCATCCGGTACGACTCCGCGGCCGGCTTCAAGGAGCATCTCCTCCGTTGCCCCGGCCACGGCCTTCTGCTTCACCAACTTGCCGCCATCACGGACGTACACGAGCGATTCTCCGTCGGCATCCCACACCGCCGTGAAGGCGTTCGTCGCGACGAGAGTTTCCTCGCCTGCCGCAAGGTCCACGACCCATGTGTCCCACTTTAGCTGGTCGCGCTGCGACACATAAGGCAGATGCGACCTGCTGAACGCCACGCGTTTGCCGTCAGGCGAGAAGCGCGGATAAGTGTCAGTGAACTTCGCATTGGTCAGACGTGTTTTTTTTCCCGAAGGGAGTTCAATCATATAGATGCTGTGCGTGCCCTCCCGGTTGCTGCTCCATGCGATGCGTCCTTCAACCCCCGCGATGCGGAGTGCCCGCTGGACATTCTCCGCGCCCTCCACCGGCACACCAATACCTTCCGACGATTCTGCGGTTTCGGGACTGTCGAAAAATGAAAACAGCATCCCCACCGCGACCACGAACGCGACAAGTCCGGCAGCGACGCCGGCCGACATGTGCGCCGCCCTGCGCTTCCTGTCGGCCTCAGGGATGTCCGGCTGCGCCAAACGCGGCGACCAGAGGAACACCAAAAATGCCAGACCGCCCAAGCCGTAGTCGAGCATCTGGCTGAGCAGATGCGTGGAAAGCATCGCCGCCATCGAATCTGCGGCGGAGAACCCCAGCGCTGTCAAAGCCAGAATGCCGCCTGCTTCGTACGAGCCGAAACTCATGAAAGTGGGCACAGGCAGGGCCGCCGCCCCTTCGGCGGATATGAGCGCGGTTAGCACCGACGGCACCCCCGCGCCGGCAAGATCCGGCCATGTCTGGCTGGTGATCCCCAGGAATAGAATGTAGAGTCCGAGGTATTTGAGGAGGCGTATGGCGGCGGAGAGCAACAGCACTTGCGTAACCTTCCCGCTCAGGCCCACGAACTCCACGGCCTCGGCAGTCTCGGAGAGCGTCTTTACGCACCAGGCGTACCATCTGATACTCATAATCCGCTCCGGGCTGCGTTTCTGGAGCAAGGCCGCGAACCAGGGTAGTATCTTGAACAGCCCGAACCAACCGACTACACAGACGATGACTAGCACCACCGCCGCGCCGACCAGCGAAAGTCCCTGCGACAACGCCGTGATCGCCGCGACAAGCACGATAAGCAGTGCCGCGAAATCGAACAGCAGGCCGATCGAGAGCGACGACAGGCAGTTTGCGACCGAAATTTTATAGCCGCCGCTGAGCATCGCCACGTAGCTCAGCTCGCCGACGCGCATCGGAAGCATGTCCACGCATGCGCCACGGACGAACATCACGAGCGACACGCGCCACAGCCCCGGCACCTGGTCTCTTTCATGCTCCGGCATGCCCGCTCGCAGCAGCATGCGCGCACGCGCCGCGCGTATGAACGTCTGGAACACGTGGCAGAGTGCGTACACCGCCACCAGCGGCCAGACCGCGTTTTTGACGCAGTGGATGATCCTAGCGACACTCAATTCCCCGCCGCTATGCGAGACGGCGGCATAAAGCAGATACAGGACGAGAGCAGAGACTGCGGCCGACCCTATTATTCTAGCTAGGATTTTTTTCATGGTCGCTCCTTGTTCAGCGGTTTCAGGTTTAATGCGTCAAGTCCCAGGCCAGCCCCACTACCAGCGGCATTGTGACTATAGAGACGAGCGTGGAAAGGGACACAAGCCCAACGGATAACGGTGTGTCTTGATTGAATTTCGCGGCGAACATCGTTGTCATAGCCGCGGAGGGGGCGCAGGCGGCTATCACGCATGCGACGACCAGCGTCCTGTCTCGCACCCCGAGCGCGAGCAACACCGCGAGCATGACCAGGGGCACCGCCAACAGACGCAGTAACATCACAAGGTGGACTTTGAAGTCTTTGAGCACCGGGACGATTTTAGCCTCAGCCATATAGAATCCGATTATCAGCATCGGCAACGGCGTGTTGAGCGCCGCCAGCTTTTCCATCGGGCTCACGATCACTGACGGCAATTCAAAGGAAAAAACAAAGAATGCGAGCCCGATGATCACACCCATGACGCCGGGGTTGAAGATGAGTTTGCGGAAGTTTATCAGCTTTATATCGCCGCCCATCAGCACGAGCCCGTACGTCCAGGCGAGGAGGTTGAAGATGGCGACCACCGCCGCGCCGAAGAAGACCCCGTCCGCGCCCAGCATCTCATTTTGGAGGGGGAGCGACATATAGCCGGCGTTGGAGAAAACGAGACCGAAGCGCAAAACACTTTCGCGGCGCTTTTCGCGGTCGCGCACGAGCGTGTGCGCGAAGACGATGTTAAGAAGATGGAACCCCATCGCCGTGAGGAGTGCCACGCCGAGCGCTCCCAGCATTTTGTGGTCGAACTCGCGCTGGAACGACGTGATCAGAATACACGGCGTGACGATGTAAAGCACCAGATCCGTCATGCCGTCCACAGCCGCCTTCTTCAGGAGGCCAGACTTGGCGCACCCGAACCCGACGAAAATCAGTATGAAGAGAACCGCTACCTGCCGCCCTACTATTAGAAAGCTGTCGAGCATCGTCTATAGCGTTTTCATCGACAGCACGGCGACGCCGTTGGGATCGCCCGCCTTCAGGACCGTCTGCTTCACATTGCGTTTGCCGGTGGCGGTCCTTCTTGTTTTGGTGAGTTTCCCCGGACTTGTCAATGGCAGGGTCAGGACTCTGCCTCCGGTTTCGGAAAACTCACTCGTGTCGAGCACGATAGTCGCTGTGGCAACGGGGCGGGCTTCCGCCTTGCCCGCCAGAGTGGCTAAGTAATCGACCGGCACGGCGGCGACTTTGCCGAGCATGCCGCCGAGACCGTCTTCGATGATGTCGGCGAGTTCGCCTCCTAGTGTTTTCGCGATCTTCGCCGCGAGCTCATCCACCTCGGCATCGGATAGCGCCGGCGACACGCTGATTTTAAGCGCGAAGCGGCCCGTGACGTTTTCCTTGAGCAGGATGCCGCCTACCCAGTCATCTGCTTTGATCTTGCATTCGTTGCCAACGAGCTTGAACACCTTCGTGTAGGATCTGGACTGTATGCCGATTCGCGGCCATTGCAGCTCGATTTTGACGGCGTGGTTGCCGGTCGACGGCTTTTTAACGGTGCCCGCCACGAGCAGCTCCAGCGATGAAAGGCTTAGTTCGATTGCGGCTTTATCATTGGCCATTGTTTTCGGGTTCCGTTGGTTGCGCCGCTGTCGACTCGGTCTCAGGTGTGGGAACAGGCACATCCCGCGGCGATGCCGGCGCTGCTTCGGGCGCGGTGATCGGGATCTCTTGCGGAGCTACTGGAGTTGCTTCGACCGCAGGTGCCGGCGCATCTTGCTGCGATGCCGGCTCAGCCCCGGGCGCGGGAGTTGGCGCGTCAGCCTCCGCCAGTGGTTTCTTCTGCTTTTGTTTAGCGGTTTTGCCGCCCTGCGGATTCCTGTCCTCGGCCTTTTCGCCGCCATGGGGCTTTTTTGCCGTGCGCGGTTGCGAAAAGTACGGGTGCTCTTCGGGCAGAGCCAGGACGCCGTTGTAGTATTCGATTATATAACCGCGTTCCGTCACAAACGCAACCTGCTTGAGCATCTCGTCGGCCTCCTCCTGCGGCGTATCCTCCTTTATGAGCTCGGCGAGCATCTCGGTTTTCGTGCAACCGCGGTTTTCGGTGATGTAGCCGATAATCCGGCGAAGGGACGAGACGGCGTGTTCGACGTCCAGCATAGTGGGTTGCTTGTGCATCACGAATTCCTCGCGGCGTGAATCCGAAGCGCGGAAGAGCGCCAGTTTGCGGCCGCGGAGGCCGCCCCGCACGGCGAAGAACAGCGATGCTGTCTGCACTGCCTGCTCCCGATCCCATGCGCGGGAAATCGCTTCCAGCAAAACACGATCCGTCAATGTTTTCGACACGGCATGTGAAACCGTTATCTGACGCTCGGTCTTGAGCAGGCCGGGGGCTATTTTTTCCATGAAATACGCTTCCGCCTCGTCGGCCGCCATGCGCTTGGCGGGCTCTGGCGGCAGCGGAGAATCCGGGGAATCAGCTTTCTCCGCCACGTCGGGCCCCGTCCCTTGCGCGCTTTCGTCCACGTCCGGCGTTGCCGCGTCATGGGCCGCCTCCGCAGCCGTCGTTTCGGAAACGTTTTCCGCGGCGGCGGACACTTCAACATCGGCTTCAGGCACCGGCGAATTTTCAGTGGCGGCGGCGGACACTTCAACATCGGCTTCAGGCACCGGCGAATTTTCAGTGGCGGCGGCGGGCACTGCGGCCTCCGCCTCCGGCACCGTTTCTTGCGCGGCGCCGGACTGTGGCGGCTCCGTCTTCTGCGGCGGCCCCGCTTTTTTCTTGCCCTTGGCCTTGGATTCGGCAACGGGGCGCTCTTTGAGAAAATACACGGTCTGCTTCGAGTTTTCTTTCCTCCACTGCTCCACCATTTCCGGGTCGTTCAACAGCTCTATGCGGGCGCGGTATTCGTCCTCGGATTTGCCCGCGCATTCGGTGCGCAGCATCTGCTGGATTTTGATGTTGTAGCTGTGGTGGTTTGGGGGGGCGAGCAGCTTGCCGGTGAAACCGCAGCGCGCCACGGAGGTGAAGTTGCCGGATGGCGGCTCGATATCCTGTTCTTCGGAATCAAAATAGTCGCCGAAGTGCGCCGACATCAGGTGTGCGCGGGCTTCCGGCTCGGTTGTCGCGAACCAGCCGCACGTTTTGCATTGGTGGAAGCGCTTCTCTTTGTTTTCCGAGTTGAATTCGAGTCGGACATCGGCAGATTCCGGGTTTTCGAAGAAGAGCTGGACGAGGTTTCTCAGCGGTATTGCGCGGTGGCCGGCCTGCACCTTGCGCGCTATTAGCGAGAGCGCCTTCTGCTCGGGCAGGAACCGCACATCGAAAGGCAGCCCGGGGAGAGGCAGATGATGGTCATCATGGCGGGGCCGGCGCTGGCCGCCCTGATCCTCGTGTGGATCGTCGCGGCGGGGCGTGCGGCGGTCGAACCCTTCAGCCGGCCTGGGGGCAGGGGCTGAGCGGGAAAAACCGCGTCTTCCGCCATCGCGGTCCTGGCGTGGCGGGCGGCTGCCAATACTGCGGCGGTCGTCACGGCCGCCTTTGACGAAGCGGTCGCCATGGTCTTGCCAACCACGATCAAAGCGCGATTTCCCGCCTCCTCGGCCGCGACGCGGATCTCCTTCATCATCCCCCGAGTATGCGCTGAATTTGGAAGACTGCTCATCGGCCGACTTCTTGGCCCAGTCGGGTGCCAGAGTGAAACCTTCCAGGAAATCCGCTTTATTCTTGTCGTCGCTCATTCTTACCTCGTTCACAATCCGTTCTCTTTAAAGAAACACCGTATTTTAGCCTTATACACACATGAAAGTCAAGGCGGGTTTCAGAGCTGCTCTAGCACGTTCCAGCCGGCATCGCGCCATAAATCCTCGTTCTTCGCGTCGCGGGCCACATTGCGCTTCAATTTCTCCTTCCAGAAACGCACATTCGACTTCGGGACGCGCGCCTCCGCGCATCCTTCATGATAATGCCAGAAGCAACAGCGCGCCTCCACAATCGCCCTGTGCTTCTTCAGCACCACGTCGGGATGGCCCGGAATGGACTTCGAATGCAACCGGAAACCGCGCCGATGCAGCCACGACCGCACGACGAGCTCCGGCTTCGTGTCCTTCGACCTTATACGGCTCATAACGCGGCTCCTCTCCTCTTTCGAAATAGTGTCCATATGGCAGATCGCCGCCTCAACATATTCCCTAATCGGGTCGCACTGCCCCAGTGCCGCCCGCGGCGCCCTTTCCCACAAGCAGGCGGGCTGTGGAAAGGTTCAGCGGAAATTCGTCTGGGGAATCGGCCAGCTTGTAGAGGATATACTTCTGGCGTGAAGGGTGCCGGCTGCCAGTCTTGTATCCAAGCGACTCGAGCTCGGGTTTACCCACAATTTCATAGCCGTTGACGTTAAAATACAGCACCGGGTCGTTTTTGCGTTTAAGCACGAGGCGCCGCACCGTCAGCAATTCCGGGATTGTATTTAAGTCAATATCCTCCACCGGGTAATTGTAAAGGCGGTTCCCCTTTATCCACTGGCAACAAGACCGACGGTATGTCCCGAGAAGCGTGGCCACTTCCGCATCGACGGAATAAAGCCCCTCCGGTTCAAACAGAGTCATCTGAGTCGCTGCGGGGAGTCTCTCCGGCGTCTTGGCGCGCATATCTATAAAGTCAGCTCTTGTCTTCGGCTTTTCAAGTGGCTTCGGCTTACGTTTCGCGGAGGCGTCGATTTTGTTCAGGAAAGAAATCAAGCTGCGTCCAATCGCCGCCGCGAGATTCACGGGGACGGCATTGCCAATCTGCTTGTATTGGCTCATCGTTCCGCCGGAAAACTCCCAGTCGTCCGGGAACGTCTGTATCCGGGCATATTCACGCACCGTCAGCGGCCGCGTCTCAACAGGGTGGCAGCGGCCAGTCTGGTTCTGCGCCGGCGCGCAAGTCAAGGTCAAGCTCGGCTCGTCCCAGGAGAGACGACGCCCGATGCCTGTTTTCCCGCCTCCAAGGTAATAGCTGCCCTTCAGTAATTCTCTTTGCAACGCGTCGGGCAAATCCTTCCAATAGCCGCCCTCGGGGATGTGGGCTATTATCTCCGCTTTTCTCTTAGGGTAAGACACTCCATCCGATTCGGGCACGTCGCAGTCGAATAGCCCCCCTTTTTTCAGGGCGTCCCGAACCGTGTAAACTCTCGGGGCGACAGACGGCCATTTAAACTCTGTTAAATAATGGGCGAGATCGTTCCTTATTCCAACCAGGGCGAGTCTTTCCCGCTTCTGTGGCACCCGGTAAAATATGGCATTGAGCACATGCGGCGGCACCAGGGTGTAGCCAATATCTTCTATCACCGATTTAATGACGTCAATGGTCTTCCCTTTGTCGTGTGTTAAAAGCCCTCTTACGTTTTCCCCGAGAAAAACCAGCGGTTGCACTTCGCGTACGACGCGCGCAAATTCGAAGAAAAGCGTGCCCCGCGCATCCTCAAATCCTGCCTTTTTGCCGGCGTATGAAAAAGCCTGGCAAGGAAACCCTCCTGAGACGAAATCAACATCCTCAAAGCAGGAAAAATCAATCTTGGAAACATCGCCTTCCATCACGTTCCAACCTGGCCGGTTACGCCTAAGGGTTGTGCAGGCGTCATGGTCAAACTCATTCAACGCAATCGCCTCGAAACCCGCCTGCTCCAATCCCAAAGCAAGCCCTCCAGCCCCGGCAAAGAGCTCTATTGACTTATACTTGCGCCCTGGTCGAATCCTCAGCTCTTCCTCCCACGTGGATTCCGTAATAGCCCGGGCTTCCGGGAACTTTATCAAGTCCGCCAATCTATAGTATTCGACGCCATTTAAACTCTTCACAGGAGAGGCTATTTTCCCACTTTTCACCCATTTCCTAACGGTTTCCTTGGAAACAGAGAGAATGTCGGCAACTAGACCGTGCGTGAGGAAGCCGTCATTTTGAAAAGCTGAAATCATCAAATCCCCTATAAGAACCGAAGGACATTTTGAAAATAGTCCGCAATACGTCCCCGTCTTCCAGTTTCAGTTCTTTCAAAACGCTGTTTTCCCCGACGACGTTCGGGTCTTCTTCGAGAATGTCGTCGATTACACGTCCAAGCACTGAACACAAATCACGGAAAGCGGTTGGATCACCCGTGACGATTTCATAGAACCTGTCAATCGAAATCCGGCGCAGGCGTTCTTGCCTGTCCTCCCGCAAAGGCGAGGATGCAAGTTTCCAAGGTATATCTTGACTGGTTTTGGCAACGATCTCAACCAAATAACAGCAAGCCCGCGTGTCGCCCTGGATCAGTCCGCGCATATGCGAATGCACAGATTTCGCAGCGCTTGAATTCATCGTGTTGTGCTTGTTTTTTATCTCGGCAAAGATGTGGCGTTCGTGGTTTTCCACGTCGAACCCGTCCAAGCCTGTTTGTGGGACTTCCCATCCGCCACCAACGAACTTGAACATGTTTTGGTGAAAATTGCCAATAAGATTTTCATTGCTTTTGTTCAGCTGGCGCATGACCTCGGAATCGATCACATCTTCAACGCTTTTCCCGTAGACGTGCGTGTCAAATGTCATCTTGATCGGATCCACTATGTTGCCCTTGAATTGCTAAAGAGTCATTCCCGTGCGGAATCTTTTGACCGTCTCCTTTGTATGGTCATACAAGTCCGCGTCTGAAATGAAGCGGAGCCGGTACTTTTCGTTCTTTCTCATTGCCTCTTAGTTTACACATTGCCGCAGGTGCAAATCAAGAATAAAGTGGTTGCTTCCGGTAGTCGGCCACCAGCGCCAGTTGCCGCTTTGTATTGGAGGCCGGCAGGTCTTTTAAGAAGTGAAACAATCCATTTTGACGTGCGAAGCACTCCAAATTCCGAACACTCTGCCGACTCCCGGCAAGGGTCACGCAGCATCGGTGGAGGGCGGCAGGCCTCTGCCGCCGCTTTCGCAGCAGCAAAGCACCTGCCACCGGTTAAAATTAGGATTCGGATTAGGATTAAGATTAAGATTAAGATTAAGAGCTTCGCGTCGTCGCGCCTTCGCGTGAATCAACAGCGTAGCAAAAGCAAATCTGCGTGCATCTGCGGATTCATCCTACTTGGCAAAAGCAAATCCGCCTCTCTGGTAGCAGTGTGTGGCTGCGGTTGATTGGCGGAGGATCCGAGCATTGGGAAAGCGGTGTCGCGCTGCGCTTGCCACCGCACTTCAGCTCTCTTTCTGCGGGCTACTTCACCGAGGCCCAGCGCGGCGAGTAATCGGTGGAGACGAGATTTCCGTCGGAGTACACACCTGCCACGATTGTCTTCACGCCCTTCTCAGCCTGGGTATCCGCCGCTATTTCCACATCGACGGTGGTTTCGCCGCCCGCTGGGATTTCAACAGGCAATGTCTTGGCGGACAAGCCCGCCGCGGCCACAAAGCGCAGCTCGCCTTTGAATGGCGTGGCGCCGGGATTGACTAGGCGGTACGGCAACTTGAAGCTTCCGCCTTGTACGACATCCGGCTTGTCGAGGCGCACTTCGCCGAAGAAGACCTTCGCATCCGCAGATGGCGCAGAGTACACCGCTATGTTGCGCAACGACGAGAGAGGCTTGATCCAACGCACTTCGCCGAACAAGCACTGGTTCACGGCATGCACGACGACGCGCACCCTGTCGGTGGTGACGGGGGCGAACACGTGGCGCGTAGCCTCCGCGTAGTAGTTGCCGCGTGTTGAATCGACGACCTGCCACTTGCCGCCGGCGAACACTTCGATATCGAAGTCGCGCAGCGTGCGCTGCCATCCGCCGTATTCGTGGTGGAGCATTACGGAACCTATCGAGGCCGGCTCGGGCAGCTTTACTTCGATCGTGTCAGGATAAGAGTTGGTGCCCGACTCGTCTTCGACCCAGCGGCCGTTGGCGTAAGCAGTCCAATCGCCGTCGATCATCACCTCCGGCGGCGTTGCCTTGGGGTCGCCCTGCGGCGTCGAGACTTCCACCGAGGCTCCGAGCGCGGCGAGGGCCAGGTTGGGTGCCGTCTTCATGATGTCGCCATCATATGCCGGCGCGAGGCTCTGGCCGGGCGCCACCTTGAGGTAGATCGGGAAGTTGTCGAACTCAACGCCCACGCGACCGTTTTTGGCGACCAGCGTGGAGCGGTTGCCCATGCAGTCGGTGAGTTCCACTGAGGGCGCGTCGGTGAGCACGTCGATTGCCAGAACATCGCCACCCGTGAATAGGGCGGCAGCGGTGCGTTCTTCGTCGCGGTACAGCTGGAAGTAGTGGTCCGGGCCGGGCAGCGGGAATTCGCGGACGAACCGGGCGTCGCGCAAGCATTCGTTCATGACCTGGAATGCGATGGCTGAAGGCGTGGGGCTGGCGCGGCGCAGGAGGAAGAAGTCATTGTATCCGTGCTCGCTTGCGTAGAATATGTAGTTGTGGTCGCGGGGGATTCCCATGGCTTCCGCGTTGAGGAGCATGTGTAAACCCGTGTGGGCGTGGCTTTCGCGGCGCGCTTTATGCGAGTCGTACACGTAGTCGTTATAGCCCCAGCCGCGGTGGTTCGCCGCTTCGGTCATGTAGATGCCCTGCGACGGATCGTCGTTGAAATCCTTGAACAGGTCGAACCATTTGCCTATGTGCATGCGGTATACGCGCTGGAAACCGGCGCCCGTGTAGGGATGGAACGAAAGGCCGTCGAAATATTCATCGCCGTCGATTTCGTACAGCTTTCTCACCCACGAGTGCTTCTCGAGGCCGCAGCTGCTGCCGCCTAGGAAGTTGGCCTCGGGGTCGCCCGCTTTGATGTTCCCGTAGATGGGTTTGAGGAGTTTGTCGAGATAGGCTTGCTGCGACATTCCCAGGTCTGGCTCATTGGTGGGCTCCCACACGTGCACGCCGAGCGAGCCGGCTACCCGGGCCCATTCCTTCAACCATCGGGCTTTGGCTTCTGCGCGCGCGTCCTTCCAGGAGCCGCCATCAGCCCCATGCTTTTTTTTGAAGAAATCGTCGACCTTGTCGCCGCCACTTCCTTCCATAAGGACCACTATGGTGCGCAGTGTGCCGCGCTTGGCGAAATCTGTGTTTTGCGCCAGTTCCGCGCGATACGACTCCCAGTTGATGTTCTCGGGGTTGTCGGCGTCCTTGTGACGCGTCCAAATGGATTCGACGGAATCGTTGTGCCTGACGCCCCGGAAGCCCAGCTGGTTCATCCAATAAAATTCCGTTGAGTAGGAATCCTTTTCGTTGCGGAAATCGTGTTCGAAGCGCATCCGCCCGTATTCGAAAGTCAGGTATCGCTTGACGCTCGGCCTGTCTGCCCGCGAAACCCACGCCTCAGTGTATCCGTAGCCCATTGGACCATCCACCGCGACAATGTCCACGGTCGTCTCGTTAGTTCCCGGAGCAATTTCGAATTCTGCCTTGCCCTCCCCAAGCGGCTTCTGGACATGGTCCACCGTCTTCCACTCGATCAGGTACTTTCCAGCGGCGTCGTAACTGTCATCGAACTCGAGCTTGAACCGCACAGGTTCATCATGCGCGAACAGCCCGTTCTTGCCGGCAGCGGCATAATTGATTGGAGGAACCCTTGCGAGCTCCTTGCCCGACTTCTTCGCAGTTTCCGCAGGGAACGACATGGCGACTTTGTCGCCCGCTTTCGCGTTATTCCACATCATGGCGCCGCTCCGAAGCGCTTTGCGATCCCCATCGGGCACGGCCTTGAGCTGACTCGCTCCCGCAGGCGCAACGCCGTCGATTCCACGGATTTCAAACGCCGTCCCTTTCGCCCCCATGATGCGGAGGTCGGGCCAGAAATTGCCCAAACGCCCACCAAAGGAAAACTCGTGGCTGGAAGTAGTGCGGTAGGCGGGCAGCGCTTCTTCGACTCCGCGCCTGAGATTGACAACGCCCACGGCGTCGGAGCCGAGTCCAAGGCCCAAGGTGTATGACGGCGCCTTTTTGGGATCTTTCATAGCCTTCTCGGAATCCACGAACGTGATGGAGACAGAATCGTCTTTGAATTCAAAACGCAGCCCAGCTAGATCCGGTTTTTCGAGTTCCACAGACGGCAAGCCACCCCCCAGGTCGACATCCATGCCGCCAAGGCCGCCGCCTTTGCCCAGGAGATCGTCGATGTCGCCGGTCTCGGCTTTTCCCTCCCTCACTTCGAAGACAGCGGAATCGCCGTCTCTCGACACCTTGCCCAGCTCCAGAAGCCTGCCGTTTTGCATGAGCCAACACCCGTCGAAAAGTTTTTCGCCATCAACGGAAACAGAGACCCTGCCGTCGCGGTGCACAGCCGCTTCGTATCCTTTGGCCATTATGGAAAAGCGCACAGGATTGCCGTCCGCGAGCGCAAGCGTCGCCGCGTCAAGCTCCTTTATTTGCGGTGCCGCGAAACATGCGTATGTCAAGGCAGTGGCAAGAAACAACAATGTGAAAAAGGTTGGTGTTTTTTTCATGAATCCGAATCCCTCAATAAAATCCGGCAGAGCAATTGGCACACCTGGATCATTGGTATATTTTTTGTGCAAAAGACAAACACAAAAGGTATCAGATGCCATGCGGAAAGGCAACCGTTTTTCGCAAAACGGGTTTCTTGACAAGGTCCCTGCTCCAACTCATAATTAGCGCCAAACAACCAGTGGACCCGAGAAGATGAAAAGCCAATCCCCAAAGACGCTTCCAATCACCACGGGCAGCCGCCCTGGGCTGCGGCTCGCACGGGACACAGCTTGCCGCCGTGCTCCACACACCACTGCCAGCAGAGAGGCATCTAAAATCGGGAGCCCCACGGAAAACAGGCCAACAACTCGCTAAAGCCCACCTCCGCTTAGCGTGAAGAACAGGGATTCCAAATCAATTTTTTCGCGCAGAAATCCCTCTCCTAAACACCGTTGATTCAGTCAATAAGGCTGACTGACGGAATAACAAAACAAAAAA
>JALHHX010000217.1 GCA_022837245.1 Lentisphaerota bacterium | reverse complement strand
TTTTTTGTTTTGTTATTCCGTCAGTCAGCCTTATTGACTGAATCAACGGTGTTTAGGAGAGGGATTTCTGCGCGAAAAAATTGATTTGGAATCCCTGCCAATGGCCCATGGATTACATTCACATCACGAACCAAGGATTGTGGCTATTCGGCCATGAAGGCTCGGGGCACGGTCGGCTGGAATACGCGCTTCAAGGTCTTCTAACAACGCGCGGACGCGCCCTTGCAAAGGCTCACGCATGGTGTCGACAAGCTGGAAGGCCGAGACTACGATAAGCGCCACGTTCTCATTTACGTCCGCCAACTTCAATATGGTCGCCCGCGCCCACTCGAAGCCGCGCTCGGTCCAGAGTTGCGCGTTGTTTGCCGCCATTCCGCCATACAGCGAACGGCTGTGACCGGGATGTTCCATGCGATAGCCCGGATCGGCCTCCTCTCGTGCGATTGAGTCGAAGACGTCCCCATGCGGCGACGACGCCACCACGCGCAAGTACGCGCCGTAAGCCGCCACGTGGCCGCGGCATTGCGAACCAAGTTTTTCCATTACCCCAGCGCGCAGTGTCGAGTTCGTCGAGTTGATCGCCGAGGCGGCGTAAAGCTTGTCGCTCGCACTCTTGCCCGCTTCGAAGTATTCCACAAGCGCTGCGACCGCCCTCCCGGAATCTGTCGCCGCGAGAAGCTTCGCGATCGCGTTGCATAGCGAACGGCGCGGTATCGCCTCTGTAAGCGGCTCGTCCCGCGGGGCACGTCGCGCCTTGGCGAACGCCGCCAGCAGCGCGTCCTCACGGCAAGCGGCAGCGACGTTGCAACGCAGCTTGCGCGCGGCGGTGTTTCGCTCAGCCGCAAGCGGAAGGAATGAGCGGTCGAGCATCTCCTCGGACACCGTCAGCAAATGCGCCTTAATCCCGTCTGGCAGCGATTCGTCCGCGAGAATCTCCGGGAACATTGCAAGCCATTCTGCCGCCGGCCTGGTGCCGTTCATCACGGCCTTGATCGCATCGTCGCCAAGAGCGCGCATGGCCTCTACGCGCCCGATATGGAACGGCGAAATGCGCACCGTTTTGGCAAGCTGTTCCGGCGTGGCCGAGTTGTCCCTGAATGCGCCGTAAAAAGCGCCACCGCTGTTCCAATCGATAAATGCGGGGGCTTCAGACACGTCCTTGAAAACGTATTCCGCGTGCTCGCCATCGAGCACGAGGAGTTTGTCCGCCGCAGGCATCGGCCGGCCTTGCGCGTTGATGGCGGTGACGCGGAAAGGCACGGTGAACCAGCCGCCTTTGCCACCGTGGCGGAGTTGGGACAATGCCACGGTGAGTTCGCGCATCTCCGCGTCGTATCTGTACGAACCGTGCAGCTCCGGATAGCCTGTCGTGAAAAGCCATTCATGGAAAAAAGGGTCGAGATCCCGTTCCGACACTTCTCGAAAACAGTCGAGGAACTCCTCCGTGTTCGCGTTCCCTCCCTTGTGTTTCTCAAAGTAGTTCGAGGTTGCCTGGCCGTATTTTTCGTCTCCTATCAGCGCACGCAGCATACCCAGAACCTCGGGGGCCTTGACGTACGTGACGCCGTCGACTACCTCGTCCGGGTGGTTGAATCCCTCGCGCACGATGCGCCCCATCTTGCCTCCGTCCTCGACCGCGAGCGGGCCGTTAAGCGGCGCGCGCATGGAGGCGAGGTCGTCGAGGCGCATCGGGTCGTGTCCGAATTTCTCCTGCAGGTATTCGCGCTCGATATTCACAGTGTAGGCCTCGTTGAGCCACATGTCGAATGGCGATTCCATGGTCACGTCGCTTCCGCAGTGATTGTGTTCGAACTCATGGACTATGACGCCGTGGGCATAGACTAGGCGCGCGTCGGTCGTCCATTCGTCGATAAGCGCCGCTTCGGTGATCACGGTTGTGTTCCCGACGTTCTCCATGCCGCCGAAATTCGATTTCTCCATGCAGATCGTGCGGTAGCATTCGCGGCGGTATTCGTAGCCGAGGCGCCGAGCCTGCCAAAGGACGGCGTCTTTGGTGATTTCCATAGGTATGCGCGCGCCTTCCGTTTTGCCGGGCGGCACCAGGTATTCGAGGTGGATTTCGCGGCCGGAGTCGGTTTTGACCGTGTCGGACACGACGTCCCATGTGCCGGCCGCGACAATGAACAGGTATGGCGGCATGGGGATTGTATTCACGTAGGTGATGGCCATTCGCGACGGGTTGTTGGCGAGCGGAGCCGGTGTGCCGTCGGGGTTTGACGAGCGTAGCACATCTCCGTTCGAGATCAGGTGTGTATAGCGCGACGATCCTTCGAGGCGCGTTCGCCATGTGCACTTGGCGGTGCAGTCGTCGATGATCGGCATAATGCGCTGGAAGCCCCACTGCTGGCATTGCGAAATCATCTGCGGCGGCGCGCCCGGGGGAGTCGTGTCATAGTAAAGCCCGTCGAGGACATTCGCGGTGGGCCGGCATACGGCATTGACTTCTATTACTATTTCTTCGCCTTTCTGGTACGCGCGGGGGAGTGTGACGACCACTCGGTTCGCTTTCTTGATGTAAAGAGTGGCGAGCGACCTGCCGGAGCCATCCGGCAGGACGAGCTTGGTCTCGCCGATTTCGAGGTCTTGTGCATCCAGCTCGATTTTGGAAATGGCGATGCGAGGCAGCAATCGCAGCCTTTCGCGCCCCTCAACCCTGTCATCGTAAATCCTTAGATCAAGGTCAACGTGTGTCAACTGCGCAACTGGCCTCTGGCAGCCCGCTCTCGTGTATTTGAAAACATCCTTCCTCATTCACTCCTCACGCGTAATGTTCTAGTAATATCTCCGTTCCATGTAGCACATTCTACAATAGAATCAGGGGTGTGTGTCAGGAAAATGACATAGTTGTCGGATGTCATGCCGCAAATGCGGGCTTCCTGCGAACACCTTTGCGCTTTCGGGGGCTCTTCCAGTACGT
>JALHHX010000029.1 GCA_022837245.1 Lentisphaerota bacterium | reverse complement strand
ACTTCGCAACAATCCGAATGAAGAAACCTGGGGCGGGTTCGACACGCGTGCGCAACTCCTTGCCGCCTACGATGACCCAAACAATGCGACGAAGATAACCCTCATCAACAACAATTTGGCTTCCATCAGGACGGCCTTAGCCCAGGGGCTTGGCATCAACACTTCTGACTTGATCAAGGTTCCTGTCGCCTTCGAGATGGATACTTCCAGGTCAATCGGGACCAAGCTTCCAAACATGGTCAACATGATCGTTGTGAAGCCGCAGTCCGGGGCGCTCAATCTGGTAGTCCCGCGCCCTTACTTCGTGCCGTTCGCAACCAGTCTGGGCGACAGTCTCACAGCCGCCGGTTGTTCTGGCACAGTGACCTTTGTTGATACCACGGGGCCACACGGCGCGGGCGGAGAGGCGCACTGTGCAAGCAATGTCCGGCGCGAGTTGCCCTGAATCTGGAGATGAATACGATGAACATTCGATCTGTCCTTGCCGCAATGGTGTTCCTTCCCGTTGCAGTTGTCGTTGCCGCAGAAGCGGCCGTTCCGCCGGGCTTCGCTGATGCCGTCGCGATGACCGGCAAGTCGTATCGCGACGCGGTCGCTGTTGTCATCAATGATGCGAATGCGACGACGCGCCTTGAGAAAATCCTCCACCAGGATCCCGCCGACAGTCTGAACGCCAGGCATGCCCGCATCTTGGTGGCGCGCATCCAACACCCCGAAGTTGTCGCCGAGTTCGCCAGCGAAATCCAGAAATGGCGGGAAGGCGAGAAGTCTTCTCAACCGCGTGGCGGTCGCCCTGGTTTCCTGTCCGGTCTCTTGCTGTCGTATGTCAGCCACGGGCCAGAGAGCAAGTTCGTGTACGTGTGCGATGATGCAGAGGACAAACGGCCTGCTGTTACGAACGGACTGACAATCCGGGGACTCCATCGAAAGCAGGTCGAGAAGTACACCGCTGCCGAAGTCGCGGCGGAGATCGCGCGGAATGCGGCGGCGCGGCAAGCGGTACTTGAGCACTTCCTGAAGTTCCTGGACGAGGGCGACGCCTACGAGCAGAGCGAAATGGTGGAGTTGGTCAATCGCCTCTGGGGGCGTGACAGATCCAAACGCACGGGCGACCTTGCGGCTATTGACCACGTCGATGCCGATGCGCTCATTGAAGATGTCTTCCGGGACGCTTCACGACCGGCGGCGGCGCGTATGCGTGCCGCCTTCTGTCTTGCCGATGCCAAGCCGACTGAAGTCCGGGCGTTCATGCTGAACGTCGTAACCAATACTCCGGCTGATGACATGTATCGCCAGAGTGAGGACATGGTGAACGGGGCTTTGGCCTATCTGGAATTCTCGGCGGGCGCACACACGCTTGCCGTGTTGAAGCGCCAGACAAACGGACCGGCATGGAAACTTGAAAAGATAAAAAGAACCATCCATGCCATCGAAGGCCTTCTGCCCGCCTCACCGCAGGAATCCAACTGATGGGGGCACCGATGACGTGGGCGACAGAAATTATCACAAACCGCTTCATGCTGTTTACAAGTGGACAGGTTATGCAAACACCAATCAGGCTCCCATTGCGCCCCGCCGGCCTGCCCGGCAAGGTAAGGCTCTCGGCGTCGGCGGGAGGGAGCCGCATCCGGCTCTGGCGGAACGCCGACCGAACCGGCGAGGTGGTTCTGCCGAAGGAGTGGAACTCCGCGACGAACGTCCCATCCGCCCTCTACGTCGAAGGCGTCGCCAACAGCGCCGCCGCCCGCGACATCACCCTGGCGCTCGCATACGACGAAAACCCGCCGAACCAAAACAACCCCCTCTTCAAGTGCGAGGACAGGGTGCGGCTGACCGTCGTGCAGGTGGACTTGGCTATCGGCAGTGTTCCCGATGCCGACGAGGAATCCGTCGGTGGCTTCATACCGGTGAATGCCGACAATGACAACGGATCTACCGTAACCGACCGCATCCCTGCAACGCGGGACTTCGATACCGATGGCTACACGGACGATGATCTTGTCTCGATCTCTCTGAGCCTGCAACCCAGCACAGGGCTTTCCGGCACGTTGCGGCTACGCAAGGTCGAAGGCGGCCGGGATCGTATCAAGGTATGGGTGTCGACAGGTAAGGCTACAGAGGTACCACTACCCAAGACGTGGACGGTTGGCACGGACACGATTCCGGCAACGCTCTACGTCGAGGGGTTGAAGGAAGGCCAAGCGTTACGGGACATCGATCTGTTTCTCGAACACCTGCAAGGTGGAACCGTCCTCTGTGATACAAGGTGAAGGCGACTGTCACGCCGGTGTTGAAGAGTCTTCAGGTTGTTGATTCTGGCACCGCACCTGATCTCGCCACGGATGGATCAATGTACATTCACTGCAACGGTGGCTTGGCTCCAGGTGGTGTTCCGGCAGTAGAATTCGAGATTGAGGTGTTTGATGTCGATAACCCGCCCGGTGAACTGCGTATGATTCACCATGCGCGTTTGAGCAACCTCTTGGCCGGTGGAGCTGGCGTCATCGGCCATGACAGCACGGACAAGAAACTCGATTTCGTTGCGCCCTATACCGGGGGAGAACTCGTTGATGCGGGCCCTGTGTTCCCATTCTATGACGATCTTGATGGTTCCGCAGTGACATACACGAGTGAAGATACGCCGGGGCTTTGGGTCGGGCCACCGTCGCTCTGGCCGTTGGCTAATGGCGATGTTTCGCAGATCGACGTAAAGTACAACTTCAGGATGTGTGGAGTCTGGCAGTTCTCTGACACCGATGGAACCGTGTACTTCCTAGGCAATGCGGATTGGTCCACTCGCATCCAGGAGCAATTACAGATGACAGGGGGTGTACTGAGTTTTGCAGCAGGTGCGAACAACGACACTGTGGGTAGCTCGGGCTTTGTCCGGGCCAACGCAGACCTTAGAACTGCCCCGCCCAATGCACCCGATAGCACGGAGTACATGGATCCGTAGAATTTGCGGAAACAGGAGACCCTTACTATGCGAATGACTGTATTCTTCTTAGCCGGGATCGCGGCTTCTTCTTGTGTGTCAGCAGCTCTGGGTGCAGATGCCGAACGTAATCTCGCGCTGCAACCCGCTTACATCGAGACGACCAATGGACTTTTCACTGTCTGCGCATTCGACCGCCGCGATGGTGTCTTGCTCAGATACAAAGGGGTGTGCATCTCGCGCACAAATCTTCCCCCCCGTGAGCATCACTCGGCCAGCCCTTATCTACGCGATGGGAGACCGGCCATCGAGAGACGCGCAAGCAGCAACTTCATGGAACCCAAGATCGGAGGACATGTACAACTATAGCGAAATCCCCTACCCAGTAAAGGATATCGACCCTCCTCTTGAGCTTTGCAGAGCGGGGGAAAGAGCCGTGTTTATAGGCTTTCGCATTCGCTCTCGTTTCTATGCCATCACGAATGCAGGCGAGGTAGCTAAGACACAGTTGCCCGGCGTCGCTGTTGATGAATCGGTAGGCGATCGACTTTGCGTTGTCACGGCTACGCAGCCCGAGCATCGCGAAAAGGAGGTCAGCACACTAATCCAGTCGCTTCTACGCTCCAAGGAGTAGTCTTTCGCTATGCGACCGGCGACCCGGCTCTGACACTGGTGCCCTTGAGGGAGCTTGTCTATTCCGCATGCGTCGCGCCTGATCACGCGGTGTACTGCATTGGCTTTCCCCTCCGACACTACGCCTGCTTCCGCAGGCTCGTGCCGTCGTACCCGCTCCGCGCCCGCACACGAAAATGCGGGGCATTTTTCGCGCCGGTTGCTCCGCTTTTAACTACGGTATGCAGTGCTTAAGGCGAGGCGAAAATGAAGAAAGAGAAATACATGCCTTACGAAGCCACATAGCACGAAATTGCTGCCACAAATGGTGCCCATCACGTTGATCTTGGCGGCACATACGAAGTTCCGGAGATTCAAGGGACAGACATTAAAAAGTCCCTGCTACATGGCCCATCTCTTCGTGCAGTTCCGCCTCGGCTCGTGCGGGCGCCGCCGCCGCATGGTCAAGGCCGTCAGGGACAACTTCCACGCCGTCTCGCGCAGAGCCGAAGTGCTGCTCGGAAGCATCCGCGCGCTCCTGCGCGAGGACCGGATCCGCTACATATCGGGCCGGCCGAGGAAAAGGTCCTCGCCGTCGGCCTTCTTCCCCGACCAGCTGCTGCCGCCGCTCTTCTGACGACACGACGCGGATGCGGGAACGCCGGGCGGAAGCGCTCCCGCCCCCCTGCTTTTAAAAAGTGGGGAATAAGTCTGAAAAGTGTCTGGTTTATGTGGGGGTTTGATGGAATGTCAAGCCATATTCTGAAATTAATATTTGAATAAACCATCTCGCATCAATCGGCCACAGCAACGAGCAGGATTTTCTCAACCGCGCAGGCGGACCGGCCTTTTTGCAGGCGCTTTCTTTTTCGATGTCCATCAACGATCCAGTGGCAGACTGCCTTAAAAATCGTCCGCGCGGCGGGCCGTTTGACAGAGAATGCGAACTCGCGCGCTTGGCGCTTCGCGCGGGCAACCTGCGCCGAGGCGACGTTGTAGCCGTCGGATCGGTTTCAGAACGAAGCGTCCGCCCAGTGGCCATCGCGCTTGAGTGCCGCGAATTGGGGATTCACACAATAGGCTTCACTTCGATTGCCTACACGGCATGTATAGATTCCGACCACCCCTCCGGCAAGAAGCTGGCCGATGTGGTCGACGTGGTTGTCGACAACGGCGCTCCTTACGGAGATGCCGCAGTCGAGATCGAAGGCAATGACTTTCCCCTGATGCCCGTGTCAGGCGCATCTATGGTTGTCGGAGGCTGGGTGATCCGGTGACGCGCCATGGAACTTATGGCCGAGCGTGGCAAGCCGGCATCGGTGTTCATGAACCTAAACCGGCCGGACGGACTAGAAGTCTATGACAGGAACCTCGAACGGTTCAATAAACTGGGATATTAAACGGGAAAGAAGATAACACATGTCTGCGGAACTTTATTTTAAGGAAGCGCAGGAATCGCTGAAACGCGTGGCGGACAGCCAGGGCGTTGTTATAGGTCAGGCCGCATCCCTGATTGTCGAGGCGATATTAGCCGACCGGAGCCTGTTCTCGTTCGGCGCCACACACTCATTCATCCTGACCGAGGAACTCGTCTACCGGACTGGCGGGCTGATTCTGATCAACCCCATATATCCGCACGGCATGAACCTGTCCGTGTGACCTATGACTCAGACCTCGCGCTTCGAGCGTATTCCAGGACCAGGGACCGAACTGCTTGCCGGGTCAGCCGCAGCCAAGGGCGACGTGTTGATCCTAGCCTCGACATCCGGGCGCAACGCCGCCGTGATCGACATGGCGCTAGCGGCACGTCAACAGTGCATCCACACCATAGGGATCACGGCACAGGCTTACACGCAAGCGGTGTCAAGCCGCCATCCCTATGGCCACAAGCTCGCCGACCTATGCGAAGTGGTTGTCGACAACTGCGCCCCTTATGGCGACGCCGCCGTCGAAATTCGCGGCTTCCCCCAGAAGGTCGGCCCCCTGTCTACGCTGACCGGCGTCGCGATCGTCAATGCCATAGTGACCGAAACGGTGGCGCGCGTAGTGGAAGCGGGCGTCGTTCCACCCGTATTCATGAGCGCGAACGTCGATGGCGGTGACGCCCACAACGAGGCGCAACTAAAGGGCAACGCGCACCCCATCCACTACATGGACTGATTCATTTTTTTGCGACGAAAATCACGGTTGAGGGGATGACGTCGAGCTGGCCGCCATGGGCTGCCCAATCGTCGCTGGAATACGGGGCGTCGGCTATAGCCGCTGGCTCTTCCAACGCAGTCACTTCGAGTCCAGCTTCGCGGAGCCACTTGAACCAGGCAGACACAGGATACGCGCGAGACACCACATGCTCGCTGCCTTCGTCACGGATATCATCAGGTGGATTAAAGTAGTCGACGATGAACTGGCCGTCGCGCTCAACATCATCGTGTTCGTCCGCCACCGCCATCCAATCGCCGTTATAGACCGGATGCACGGTCGAGATCATGAGCCACCCCCCCTTCTTGACGCTCGCTGCCATTTCAGCCACGGCATCGCGCGGGTTTTCAACGAACTCAATAGCATGGGAGCTGTGCACAAAATCGAACTGCGAAGCGAGCGTCTTGAGGCGGAAATCAGCAAAAGAGCCTATGCGCAGGTCGATCATAACACCTTGGTGCGACGCGATCGCCTTGGCATGGGCGAGCTGCTTGCGCGATATGTCGAACGCTGTGCAGCGGACACCGCGTTTCGCGAGCCAAACGCTGTTTTGAGCTCCGCCGCAACCGATTTCGAGAGCTGTCATTCCTGTAGAAAACTCCGGCAAAATGTGCAGCGCGGATTCTCCTGGGATCTGGGGGCCGTAATGAAAGTCGGAGCAATCGATCCGTGTTATGTCATGGTATTCATCGGAGATTGAATCCCAATATCGTTCCTGCGCGTCGTCGCCTATTTTCTCTCTCATCGCATTAGCCGTTGAAAACGATTTTTTTGCGGGCAGCGTAGTTGATCAGCACCGACGAGGTGATCTTGATTATGTACGAGATCGACGTCTGCGCGCCGAACCAACGCACCATTGTGTCTGCCAGCAGTATGCCGCATCCGTTGCTGATGCCTGACGCCAAAAAGAAAAGAAAGAATTCCTTCAGAATGTGGTGGCGTCCGGGCTTGAACACGAAAAGTCTGTTCAGGATGTAGCAGAAGGTGTTCGATGCGAGAAACGCGAACAGATTGTTGATGAGCTGGTTGTTGGCTCGGGCAGCCGCAGTGATGTCAACTACCGGCACAGTCACCCCGAACATGCCGAACAGCTTCACGAACATGTCGTCCTGCGTCAACGCGGGGAACAGGAACCACGATGCCAGGAAAAAGACGAACATGTCCACAAGCGTGGCGGCAGCGCCCACAGCGCCGTATTTAACGAACTGAACTATCGGGTGCGCCGACGCGCCATCGCCCGTGAGTTGTCGGAGCATTTCGCCTGGCGTCCGTGGAAAGGTGATGTTTTTTTGCGGCTCTATTGATTCGTTCATCGTTTCATTTTCCCGAGCTATGTAAAGACACGTCAAAAGGCATGGCGGTTTGCGAAATAGACAGCACCTACGAGGCACAAAAACGCCCACAGATAATCAGTCCGCCATTTTTCACCGAGATACAGAATCGCGAAAGGCACGAACACGCAGAGAGTTATCACCTCCTGAGCGACTTTCAATTGTGGCGCGGACAAACCTGCGGAGAATCCGAGCCTATTCGCTGGCACCATGATGCTGTACTCGAGCAATGCGATCCCCCAGCTTGTGAGCACGATTAGCGGCAACGCCATGTTATGCGTCGCGCCTTTGCGCAGATGCCAGTACCATGCGGCTGTCATGAAAGTATTGCCTGCCACCATCATTGTGAGAGTGATCGCTATTTTCATGTTTTGTTCACCCAAGCAGTTTTTGGAGCGCGATTCCAGCGACCTTCTCCGGTGGCACAGACTTGAGAGCGGCGACGGCTTCCGGGCTTGATCGCGGCACATCGCGGGAAACGCGCACTCCTTCCGCCTGCACAACCGAGGCACCCTTCCCTATCGGACCAGTTTTACGCGGATCGGTTATGCCATACACTGCCACCACCGGCACCCCCGCCGCCGATGCGAGATGCATGCCGCCGCTGTCGTTGCAAAGCACAACGTGGCAGAGTCCCAACAAAGCCGCGAACTCCGCGAGATTCGTTTTGCCCGCAAGGTTGACGGCCTTGTCGCCTATCTCCGAGGCGACTGCTGCGCAAAGATTCCCTTCGCCGGCGGAACCCGCCACGATAAAGCGGCACCGCGCGTTGCCGTTGGCGACGAGCTTGGCCGCCTCCGCGAAATACGGCCAGCGCTTTGAATCGCCGCGTGCCGCGCCGGGGATAATTCCAATAATGAGGGAGTCACGGTCGAATTCCGGATCCAAGGCCGATGACGGGGCGGGCGGTTTGAACCCGGTGTCGAAGATATCGCCCTCGGTCTTTGCGCAGAGGAGCTTCATGTATTCAAAAGATTGATGCAAGTTTGCCTTCTCCCCAGACGTCATTTCAACGCGGTCTGTGATCAGGAAAGAGCGCCCGTTCGAGGCCGTGCCGCGGCGGACACCGATTCTGGCAAGGAATGGAATGAGAGCGGACCGGAACGAATTTGGAAGGATAACAGTGCGAAAGATGCCGCGATCACGCAAAGCACGCGCCGCCCTGAACGTTCCGCCGTTACCGGGAGGCAACTCGACCACATCGTCGACCGAATCGTGCATTTTCCAGAGCGAAGCGACGGCAGGTTTAGCTAGTACAATGGTGTGGACGCCGGGATGCAGACGCCGGAACTCCTTGACGGCGGGCATGGCCATGACGGCATCGCCCAGCCAGTTTGGGCTCATAATTAAAACCTGTTCCTTGTCTTCAACCATTGACTCAATTTTTCTAAAAAACACACGCTGCCACGCACACAACGCGGCAGATTACGATTGACTTATTGGGGAATGGAGTTTACACAATGCCGCCTGTAATGTCACGCTTTGTTTTTGTGCTTTGTTAATTTGGGTGGCTTGTCAAAGTGAATGTTCATGGTTTGGGGGCAATTAGTCTGCCAAACTGGGAGGGATGCGCTAGAGGCAACCAGTCTGCCAATGGGATGAGGCCGTGATGGAGTCACTCCCCCGGGGGAGGGGCGCATTTACTTTGAGAAAAATGCCATCCTGTTCCCGCCCGGCAATTCCGCCAGGGTCAAACTAGGAACATACAAATGAAGAAGCCCAGACTCACGGAGGAGGAACGCCTCCGCATTGAAAACGGATTGCACACCCGCAAGAGCGTCTACGCGATCGCCAAGAGAGGAGGCGGGACGTAGTCTGGGAGAGAGCCGGGGCGCAGATCCCGCTTGCGCAACTGGCAGAGATCTCTACCGTGCTCGGACCGCAGGAGATAAAGGGCGAGCGCGGACTTCTTGTCGGCTACGTCACGTTAAACACGCGCGACCGCGACGAAGTATCGGTTGTCAATGACGCCGAAGCGCTGCTGCAAAAAGCGATGGAGGACGGACGTCTCAAGCTTCCCCCGGGATATTACTGGGAATGGTCGGGCCAGTTCCAAAACCAAGTCCGAGCCACTGCGCGTTTGAAAATCCTCGTGCCGATCTGACGTCATGCAGCCGATGGCGATACCTTCAATCGGCGGCATGTCCGTGAGCCTCATCGCTCTCTTCATCGTGCCATGCCTTTTCCGCGCAGTCGAGGAATTGAAGTGGAAGAAGAGAAGAAGGGCTTAGATTTTAGGCCTCAGGCTCTAGCGCCGGCCGTAGCGGGCGGCGACACCAAGCTCTTCTTCAATGCGCAGCAGACGATTGTACTTGGCCACGCGGTCGGAGCGCGAGAGAGAGCCCGTCTTGATCTGGCCGCAGCACGTCGCGACTGCGAGATCCGCGATGAGAGCGTCTTCAGTCTCGCCCGAGCGGTGCGACACGATCGACGCGAAGCCGGCGCCCTTCGCAAGCTCCATTGTCTCAAGCGTCTCCGTGAGCGTGCCTATCTGGTTCAGCTTTATAAGCACCGCATTCGCCGCATGCTCCGCGATGCCGCGCCGCACGTACTGAACATTTGTCACAAAGAGGTCGTCGCCGACAAGCTGGCACCTTCCGCCGATGCGCTCGGTCAGCTCAACCCAGCCCGCCCAGTCGTTTTCTGACATGCCGTCCTCTATCGAATCGACCGGATACTTTTTTACAAGCCCTTCGATGTAATCCACCTGCGCCGCGCTGTCGAACTTCGCCGGGACACCCTTGGCGCCACGGGCGGCGGTCTCGAACTTACCGTAATCGTAGACCCCGTCGTTAAAAAACTCCGACGCAGCGCAGTCTAGCGCCAATGAAACCTGGCCGCCGCCAGACATGCGTCCGGGCTTGCAACCTGCCTTTTCGATAGCCTTAAGGATCGTCTCGATAGCGTCCTCTGTGCCGGATAGCACAGGTGCGAAACCTCCTTCGTCACCGACCGCCGTCGAAAGCCCCCGCTGCTTCAGTATGGACTTGAGCGCGTGGAAAATCTCCGATCCAGCTCGCAGCGCCTCTCGGAAAGCCTTGAAACCATGAGGGCGGATCATGAATTCCTGGAACGCGACCGGCGCGTCCGAATGAGAACCGCCGTTGATGATGTTCATCATCGGGACGGGCAGAGTCCACACATCGCGAAGGCCTCCGATGCTGCGGTAGAGCTGCGTGCTGCGCGCATGCGACAGTGCGCGCGCCGAAGCTAGAGACACTGCCAAAATCGCATTCGCGCCGAGGCGCGATTTTGCAGGGGTGCCGTCGAGTTCGATCATACGACGATCCACACCCGCCTGATCCGAGGCGTCCTTCCCAATAAGTGCCGATGCGATCTCGTTGTTGACGTTCCGGACAGCCTTTAGGACGCCTTTGCCGCCATAGCGGGCAGGATCGCCGTCACGCAATTCGAGCGCCTCGTTCTCGCCTGTCGACGCGCCAGAAGGAACGGAAGCCCGGGCGTAAACTCCTCCTCCCAACTTCACTTCGGCTTCTACGGTTGGGTTGCCCCGAGAATCAAGAATTTCCCTTGCTTTTACCGACTGTATCTTCGTGTCCATCGCGCGCCTTTCTTTTGGATTTATTGAACCTATCATCGCGTCTGGATTCTACCAGAACCCATTCCCTATGGCAACCGGAGGAATTCTTTGGCCTGAAAAGGCGAAGCAGGAAGTCCGGCGGTGTTGTAGAGGGTGATCTCTGGGTCGTCATCCCATGCGTAACGAACGGAAACGGGAGAAGCCACCTTGGGAGTTGAAACAACGACACTGTTGCCATCTATCCTAGCTTCCGCCCAGGCATAGACTCCGTTTTCGCCGGCAACGGCGAAGCCTTTCAATGTGCCTTCTTTAGCGACAAGGCCACCGGCCACGTTGTCGAACTCGACGATCAACGAGCCGTTTTTCGCGGTCACGGACTTAACCGTGGGGCCACTGTGGACAACGTCTTCCATGCCGTAGGCAACATGGAGCGCACCGAGCACTAGCCGATGGGCAGGAGTCTGCTTGTCTTTGGGATGGATGTTGCCGGCTTCACCCACGTCTGCAATCACAGCCTGGGCTGTGAACGGCAGTTCCAAAGCTGAAGACTGAGCATGGCGCATGTTCGCCCATGAAGGATCCACAGGCGAGTCGTAACGGATCCCGAAGTTCGCCAGCTGGCACCATAGGAAAGGCATTTCGGGGTTTTTCCAATTAGTCCGCCAGTCATTTATAAGTGCTTTGAACAGTGACGGATATTCCTCCGCGAATCCGGTCGCATCGGCCTCTCCTTGATACCAGATTGCCCCTGCCACGGGATAATTGACCACAGGGCTGATCATACCGTTAAATAGCCCGCTTGGCGTGCCGAATGGTATTTCGCCGGGCTTGAGAGGCGCCGGCACTTCGGTTACCTTGTAATCGACTTTGAACTTCCATTCGCCGGCAAGCTTAATTGTGTCAGTTGTTGGAGACGATTCGAGCGAGAGGCGCAGAGGCAAACTACCGAAGGCACTTCCAAGATAATTGTCAAGAACGCGTACGGCGATAGGCCTTCCCTGGTTTCACTTTATCCCCGGAAACGGGGTATTGGCGCATGCGCGTCCAGTATCGCGGCGTGTTCTTGTCGGTTTTTCCGACGAGAGCGCCGTTAAAATACGCCGTGTCGAAATCGTCTATAACGCCGAGTTCTAGAAGCAAGCCTTTGCCAGACCAATTCTCGGGGATCTCGACTGTGCGGCGGAACCACACGGCACCGTTGAAGGCGTCGTCGCCCGTTGCTTTTTCAAGCGAGGTCGGAACGTCTACGACACTCCAGTCCGAATCATCGTAATCCAGGGCTGCCAATTCCGGGCTGTCGGACTGCGGCGGATTTTTGTCCTCAAAACGCGTTGAGGCTTTATGAGCCTCCATCTGGCTTTCGTATCGCGCTAAAGCCGCCGGGGAGGTGTCGTTGGTGGCGGAAGCAATGGCTGTGTATTCTTTTATCTGCTTTGTTAAACCATTCGCCTCAAGCCCGCTGTAAGATATGAACGCCTGGGCATTCATACTGTCCCAGGACACGTTGATAAGCCCGATCGGAGGGTTTTCGGGCAGTTCCCGGTGGAGCTCCTCCCCGAAAAGATATCCTATTGCCGAGAAATTAAGGGCGTTCTGCGGGTTGCACTCCTTCCATTGCCCTTCGAAATCCTCCGCCGGCTCGAGCTGCTGTTTCCGCCCCGCGGTTAGCAAACGTATCAGGCTGTTCGTCGCGGCCTCGGCGGCGGCCTTTCCGTTTTCGGCTCCAGAAAGCAACCATGCCATGTTTGACTGCCCCGAGCAAAACCAGACCTCGCCGGACAGGACGTTTTGGACGAGCACATCCTCAGCACCTGGCGACGACACGGAAAGAGTCATCGCCTCTTTCTTGTATCCCATTGATGGGAGCGATGCGGAGAACTTCCCCGCATCGTCTGCTTTAACAGTGGTTTCCGCAAGGGTTTTTCCCGAATCGGTTTGGGAGAGAGAGACTGAAATCTCCGATCCGGGCGCGGAGTCGAAGCCCCACACTTGCACAGGCTTGCCGGCCTGCAGCACCATCCCGTCTGTGAAAATGCTTGGCAAACGGGCGGCCGGCGCGGCAAGCGCGCAGGTCGTCCCGGCCAAAATAAAAACCGCCGCAACACAACCATGGCTCAGAGTTTTAAACAAGTTCACAGTCTATTAACTCCAATATAAATTGCTTGGCGTTGCGGCGGTTTAATCAACTTTTATTCCTTTACCAGCTCGATGCTGAACAGATTCCGACCAGGGTCGAGCTTGAATTGGCTCACAGGAACTTCGAGGCCCGTGATGAGGTCCGTGATCTTGGCGATCGGGCGCTTGGTCTGGAGTTTGACCGCGCCGATCTTATCCTTGGCGCCATATGGGATCACGCAGAGCGTGTATGCGCCGTCGATTTCCACGACGCCCCAGTCAAACCCAAGCATTGCGTTGGGGTCATCCTTGGCAGCATCGGATGGGACTAGGCGCACCGCATCGTCGATATTGTTATCGGCTACATACTTTGCGAGAACCTTGTAGTAGGCGCTGCGGCGCGGTCCACTATCGAGCATGCTGTCGCGCAGAACTGTCCCGCCGTCGAGCACAGGCTCGTAGAGGCTCTCAATTTCATCGATGCAGATCACCTTGCCCTTGCCGACTTCGTAGACGCGGGCGCCGTCGACGTACGGCTCGCCGCCTTCGTCCTTGACGAGTTCCGACGCGTCGCGTTTATCGCCATATTCGTTGGTGGCGAAGCCGCCCTTTGTGGTGATTAGCATGCCGCCTCTCTTGACCCACTTGAGGATCGCGTTGTATGTAGCGTCTTTCAGGTAGTTGCTTTCGCCTGCGAGGAGGACTTTGTGGTTCTTGAGTTCGCCTTTGGCGATGCGCGACTCGGTGGCGTAGAACGGCTGGAGACCGAGCATGAAATGCGGACCAGCGAGCTCGGAGCGCAAACGGACCATGCTTATGTCGCTGCGGCGCTCGACCACATCCGGGAAGAGCGTGGCGATCGGCTTGTCCCTCATCACGAGCGAGTGCATATGCGGCACCATTAGGCGTTGGATGTCCAGACCGGAGAAGGTGAGCGCGTCCATGGACTGCGCGTTGCCGACGGAGTCCGAGAAGTTGAAGTTGGACGTCCAGCACCACCAGTTGCCGTCCGCAAGCCCGTGCAGGGCGAGGCGCCACACCTGATTATCGACTGAGGCTTTTCCGCCGTATCCGATATGCACCTCGGTGTCGGAGAGCGGCTTTTCAGGATAGAGCGAGCGGCAGAAGTCTAGAAACGCGATGTCGCGGTCGCCGGCGCTGCCGTCGTGGCCCGCTATATCGTAGATGCCCTGGAGGCGCTCCATGTTGAACGAATGCAAGGACGCCGCCATGAACTTGGTGTGGGTGGGCATCTTGGGGTTGTACTTCTTCGCGGTCTTGTGGAGCATCGTGAAGAAGTCGACGAGAATGTCGTCGCGGAACTGCTGGAAGTCATACCAAGGAGCGTAGTTTTTATGATCCGGCCAGGTTGCGAGCTGGATGTCTTCGAACGCTTTGTAGTTTGTTTTCCAGCGTTCGTTCAGCTTTTCGATTTTCTTGTACTTCTTCTTCATCGCTTTGGTGAAGTCCACGCGGGTCATCTCGCTGTAGTTGGTATACCAGGGCTCGTTCCAAAGCCAGTAGCTGTTAATCCCTTTGAACTGCTTCCAAAACGCGATCTTGTTTTTGTATGCTTCGTCAACCAAACCAGCCACCATCGGGTGCTGGACGACAAACGAGAGGAAGTTGTTCGCATCGTTGTTCTTCATCTCGGGGCGTTCCTTAAGAAGCTTCGAAGCGCGAACGTCAGCGCCAGTAAACGATAGATCCCCCGGTCCGGAGACGTTGACGTTAACGTGAACGCCGTTGGTCCGCCAGTATTCCATGTGGGCGACGGCCTTGTCGCGAATCTTCTCGTCCTGCGGCACCTCGGGGCAGACGGAATTGTTGCCAAGGCCGGCTACGTAGGGCGTGTGGCTTTCCATGAACCAGAACGTGCACGGCCCCCAGAGGAACACGGGGCGCTTGCCGTCGTGCCAATACCCGTCCTTGATTTTGAGATTCTCGGGATCGAAGGCGTGGACGGTCAACTGCCTGGACGGATCCTTTAGGATCGCATTCATGTACTCCGTCCCCCTAGCGTATAATTCCTCAAGATGGGCGGTGTTTGCGAGCACGCGATCTGAGTAGCCGGAGCCGAAATGGCCTCGGGTAGTGCCGAGAAACATCTCAAGCATGGTCAAGTACGCCTTGGGGTATACGGTGTCGAGCCCTGCGGCCTCGACGCGCGCGTATAAGTTTGAAAGCGAAGTCAAATTTTTCTCAAGCTTGTCTATCGACGCCTTGATTTCAGCGAGTGGCTGTATCGTGATAGTGTTGTCCGCGCGGGGAACGAAGACGGGGAACGTAACAGCCTCGCCGCCCTCTGGCAGTAGACGTCCAACGAGCGAAACAAGCGGCTTGCCGATCTTTTCGGAATGGACGGCAATCTGGGATTGGCTGAAACCAGTCGGGATTTCGACATCCACTTCGCTCAAGGGCTCTCCCTTGCCGGGGGCTTCGAGAAGCTGAAGCTTGCCCTTGGTCGCCACCCCCTGATTGCGCATCGACACTACGGTGCCTATGTCCTTGTTGAGATAGTGGTAGCTGTCCGTCTGGGCGAAGACGTCCACGCCTTTTCGCCCTTTTGGCTCTTCAAAGACGAGCGTTGGGAAATGGGCGCCGCTGTACGTGCCGATCAGACCGGGCAGCCAGGCAAGCGCACCGCGAGCTGCGTCCGTGCCTTCGCCATCGACGTCGTGCATGCCGATGTTCATCTTGATTGGATTGCCCTTTACGGGGTCGTGTGGGAGCAGCGACTTCCAGGGGATGGCGATTTCGACGAAAGTCCTTGAGGAGCCGTCGCCTTTCGCTTCTCGGGTCGAGTGCGCGTAAATCTTGAATGAAGCAAGATCGCGTGGACCATGCTGCTCCATAACGGCGCGGCGTTCTTCCTCGCTGCCGTAGGATTCCTGCACCACCTTGTAGTCCATGCGCTTCTGCAGATGCGTGATGTGCGCGCCGACTTTCCCGTCAGGGTTGACGACGAAGCCTATGAACAGGTCGTCTGGCTTGATGCGCATACCGACGTCCTGCCAGCCTACAATCAGCGGGACGTCGGCATCCGCAAACGCGACGTCTATGCGCGCCGGCGCGGGGGCCTTGTCGTCCCACATCTCAACGCCGATGTAGAAATTGTCGAAATCACGGCCTAACCACACCTCAGAGGCAAAGTCCTTCTCTCCGCCGTACTTGCCGAAAAACCAAGAGGCATAAGTGTCTCCGGCAAGTCGAACCGGCTTCGCGCCGCTCTTGGCCCAATCAGCCTTGTCACCATCGATGCGGATAGGCTCGGACATCCATTTAACCTCGTGCTTAACCTCTTTTATGGGCACGTCTACGACGCCCTCCTGCGACTTTATGCTGATTGCTCCGTCTAGCCCGGATGCAACCTGACCGCCGGCGGTTGCCGACGCTCCAAGCCCGGCAAGCAAACATGCCGCCAGCACGTGTTTAAACAAAAAATCGCGTGTCTCCGTATGCAGCGTGTGTTTTTTTATATGCACCTTTTAGTCTCCTTATCTGTTGTTATTGTCTCGCTTTTGAAATCATCCGCCTGCGATACGCCGGCTTCCCGCAATCAACGCATTTCTCGTGCCATGCAGCATGTTGAATTCTGAGCTCGTCCCTGCCATCCAGACGCTAATCGTTGACAACGTCAACTTGTTCGGAGGTAAAACAAAGCCAGCCCTTCACATGTGGACTTCAAAATACTGAATATCACCCGCTATGTCAACAACCCATTTTTTCCGGTTGCCCCTATTGCCCGTTTTGTGCTACGATTTCAAACGTTTTACGCCGGGGTGGCGGAATGGCAGACGCAGCAGACTCAAAATCTGCCGGTGGCAACACCATGGGGGTTCGATCCCCCCTCCCGGCACCATTCCCCCGAAACGATGAGCGACGAAACAAACAACAGCACTTCAGGCGCTGCGGCGGACCACGCCGACGGCGCGCAGACAATACGCCGCAGATCCAAGCACCGGCGCCACCACAGCGGCAGAGGCATAGGACATTCCGACGGTGAAAACGAGGCGGTTGTAAGAAAGCGGATGAACATCCGGTTGGTTTCGTTCACGCTGCCAGCCATGGTCATGATTTTCGGAGGTGCCCTTCTCGCCATCCTCTACATCGGCTATCCTGGCGAGACGCGTCCCGGCCCCATCGTCAGGACCGCTTGGATCATGCTCGCTTCTGGTTGCGCTTTTTTCGCGGCGGCACTGGTTTTCAGCTGGATCAGAAGAGGCATGAAAAAAAGCCGGGAAAAGCGCGAGAAACGCAAACTCGACATGCTAAGCGTTGCAACCAGAGGCAAAAGACGCTCGTCCCACCGCCGCCACAGACACTCGCACAGGCGGAGATTTGACGAATGAGATCTGCGGCAACCAAAAGATGAAATCCAGAAAATTATCAGCCGTGTCCATAGGCGTCGATTCCACCGGGGCCGGTGTCCTGCGGATAGCCGGCATGCTTCACGGCACTGTGGCTTTCGAAACAACCGATCGTGAAGCCTCGGACGAACTCAAACGCGCACTGTCCGACGGCTCCTCGTGCACCGCGCCAGTCAATCTGCAGGAAGCCCTGATGCTTAGACTCGACACGCCGCCCCTCCCGCAAGAGAAAGTCTGTCGTATCCTCCCCTCACTCCTCGATGTCCAGCTCCCCTTCCCCGCCTCCGAATGCTCATACGTTTTCATGCAGGAGCCGCCTTACTGCATAGCACACGCAGTCCGTAATTACGACCTTGAGAACCTCTTATCGTCCCTGGCCCAGTTCCCATGCAACCCAGCCCGCATCGTCCCCCCTTCGGCGGCCGCGTGGGCAAGGGCGCTCGAGGAATTCCCGCAAAAGAACGCAGACGAGCCTCACGCCGTTTTCATAGCGAACCGCGACTACACGCTGCTGCTAACGGGAACGGGACGGAACCTCTCTGGTCAGAGCGTGTTCAAAACCTCACCGGGCGAACCCCTCCGGCGCCTCCGCCTCGCACTAGGCACCATTCCAGAAGGCATAATCTGCATATGCGCCGGAGACGAATGCGTCCCCACTACGGAGTCGCTTGCACAACTGGAGAAATCGCACAGCGCCAAAATTGTCTCCGCGCAGTCTCCATACTTTTTCCTCGCACGCGCCCTCGCGGCGGATGGCGAACTCAACGACAACAAACCGTCCGATTCCAACCTGCGCTCAGGCCCTTTACGGCACCCCGCGAAAACACGGCGCGACGCCGCACCTGCGCTGCGCCTCTGCGTGATAATCGCGGCCTGCGCGGCCGCCATCGCCACAGCATCGCTTTTTTCCCTCGCGAAGGCAAATGCCAACGCCGAATCCTCGCGTGAATCAATCAAGCGCCAAATAAACAAAGTGGCCGGTTACAACGTCGACTTAAAAGGCGCCAAAGGAGTAAAGACCGCCCTTGATGCCGCCGGGCAGAATATTGACAACGCCGTGATGACCTTCGTCAACGACTCCATCGCGACCGCAATGCCCGCCATCGCGACCGCGTGCAGACGCCACTCCGTCACTCTCCAACACGTTTCGCTGGATTCCGCAGGCCTCACTGCCTCGGGTACAGCCCCCGACGAATCCTCGATCGAGTCTTTCATCCGCGAAATAAACGAATCCGATATCAAAACGGCCCGCACGGACCCCCCTGCGCGCAATGACGGCGGGTCTTACGACTTTTCCGTGCACCCCGCAACCAAATGACAACCAAATCATTCAACAGCATAGACAGGATAACCGTCATCGCCGCCATCCTTTTGGCCGCTTGGAGCATATCCATTCTGCTTGCCGGATGGTGCGC
>JALHHX010000216.1 GCA_022837245.1 Lentisphaerota bacterium | reverse complement strand
TACCCTACACCCTATACCCTGTACCCTACACCCTATACCCTAAAACCTAACCCCGGGCGCATCTCTGTTTTGCACCCAGATTTTGGGTTCTGTCCTCTAATTTTGGCAACAGACCGAGCCATTTTGGTATATGCACCCCTATTCTCCGCTCCCCCCGCACCCAGAGCTTCCGCGAACAACTCGCGGCGAGGGAAGGCGGTATTCCGCCGTGTGCAAGCGAAACGCCGAGGCTGTCGGCGTAAGGAAGCCTGCGGGCAAGAGCCTGCCCGCAGGGAGTGAATAAAAGCTTTGCGAACAGATAGCGTTGAGCTGCAGCCTATACCCGGCGAGTGCCTTGCGAATGTACGGCGCAGGGCTTTTTAACCACTTCCAGCAAGCAGGCCTCTGCTTGCGGGCTTCGGCACGCCCGGCGATTCGGGCATAGCCAGGCGCGCCTACGGCGTGGTGTTTGAGAGTGCCGCGTTCTGCACCCCCGTGTGCCGCAGGCACACACCGTCACCAAGGCAACAGAAGAAGTCGGTAGCAAAACAGAGATGCGCCCCCTAATTAAAATTAACGTGCTTTATCCCAGTGATTTTGCTACTATTTTTCACAGTAACTTTAATACATCACTACAATGTCAGACGAAATTCTCAAACCAATCGTAGGCACGCTCGGGTACATTCTCTCGAAGGATCGGAAATCTGTGTTGATGGTGCACCGGATTACCAGGTCTGATGATGACAATCTCGGTAAGTTCAATGGCGTTGGCGGTAAGCTAGAAAGCGGCGAGAGTGTGGCAGAGTGCATGATTCGCGAAATTCGCGAAGAAACAGGTCTTGAAGTGACGCACATGACCCTGCGCGGAACCCTTTGCTGGGCTGATTTTGGTCCCAAAAAACAGGATTGGCTTGGATTTGTATTTCTTGTAGATGGTTTCAAGGGCGTGGCGCGCACAGAAAACGAGGAAGGGCCTCTTCGTTGGATTCCGCTTAAAGATATTCCGAATCTTCCCATGTGGAAAGGCGACACTCTCTTCCTCCCGCTTGTCTTCGACTCCGATCCCCGCCAGTTCCACGGCTTCATGCGCTACGACGGCGAAGAACCGAAAGACTGGAGATGTTCGAGGGGTTGACTTGTCGTGAGAATACGCGATATAGCAAGGAAAATCCGTAATCGCTGGAACATGACTCTTTACCGGTTGGCCAGGCGTCCAGAAATGATGCGTCGCATTAAAAACAGCGAAGTGAGCATCCTTTCTAATAATTGCGTCGGGGGATTGATGTGCCACGATGTTGGTGCTAGATTTAACACACCCACGGTGAATTTGTGGATGACTGTTCCAGATTTTCTAAAATTTTCAGAAGACCTGCCGCGCTATCTGTTGGCCGAGCTTATTGAGAAGCATGATGAGAAGGAAGTGTCTCCAGCAGGAGTCCTCGGCGGAGACCTAACGTTGCATTTTACGCATTATAAAACTTTCTCAGATGCACATGATGCTTGGAAACGTCGTTGTGGCAGAGTTAATATGAAAAAATTGGTTTTGGTAGTCTCTGACAATTCCAATGTGGAAGAGACGGAAATCAGACGATTCATTGCCTTGCCTTATAAGAAAATCATGTTTGTTTACTCAGAACAGAAGGCCGCGATGCTTGGTGATAGTGGATTCTTCTTGCGTGGCAATTTTAGCGACGGGTTCAATGCCAGCGATTTCGATGGCCTTTCCGGCCGCCGTTTCTATCACCAGTTCGACTTCATATCATGGCTGAATCAAATGCCGTCATATGATTCCAGTGTAGTCGAAAAGTGAAAATCCAATATGCCACTACCACAGGAGGCGCAAAATGAAACTCAAGAATTCCAAGACTAATCGGCGTCGTATGAGAAGTCGCAAACAAGGGCTCCCCCCTGGTTCTATTGAGGCAACTGCTGCGGTGGTGGCTCCTAGTCAGGCGTTGTCGCACGTCACGGTTCTCGAGTTTTCGCCAACAGGGTTCAAGGAATATGATCTAAAGAAGCCAGAGGACCTGAAGTCCCTTGATCTAACTGATGACGTTGTCCGGTGGATTAACGTCTACGGCGTGAGTGATGTCGCATGGCTGAAGGTTTTGGGGGAAGTGCTGGAAATCAATGCGCTTGCTTTGGAGGATATCGCCACAACAGATCAGCGTCCACGAAGCGAAGACTACGGAAAGAACATCCACATATTGTTGCGCGTGCTGAAGAAAGATGCTGGCGGATTGTTTTATTACGAGCAGCTAAGTGTGATCCTAGACCAGTACCTTGTCGTGACTCTGCAGGAGGCGCATGAGGCAGAGGACATAAGGTTGGACGTCCTGGAGCCCCTACGCGAACGCATAAGGAAGGGAAGCGGTTTCGTTAGGACTCAGCAAGAGGACTATGTGGCCTACCGGATCGTGGATGCCGTTCTGGACAGCTATCTGGTGTTGTTGGAGGGCATGTCTGAATCGGTTGATACGATTCAGGAGGAAGTGCTTACGAACCAAGACCCGGAGTTCCTTGGCGGCATCCACCACATGCGCCGCAACCTCATAACGTTCAAGCGCAGCATCTGGCCGCTGCGGTCAATGATCTCTGCTATGAGGCATTCCGAGGGAGACCTCTTCAAGCGCGAAACGCTCATGTTCCTGCGCGACGCCGGCGAGCACGTCGAGCAGATAATCGACATTATAGAGACGATGAATGAAAATCTTTCCAGCGCGTTGGAGATTTCCCTGACCAACATGAACAACAGGCTGAACGAAATCATGCGTGTGCTTACCGTGCTTTCGGCGTTTTTCATCCCGCTGACATTCATCGTGGGCGTTTACGGCATGAACTTCCACCACATGCCCGAACTGGATTGGCAATACGGCTACTACGGCCTCTGGGGCATCATGCTGGCGATGGTCGTGGGGATGTTCGTTTTCTTCCGCCGCAAGCGTTGGCTGTAACGTAAATACAAAAGCATTCGGGTTTGCGTCCGGCTGCATATTTAATCTGTT
>JALHHX010000215.1:728-3723 GCA_022837245.1 Lentisphaerota bacterium | reverse complement strand
TGAAATACTAAGGTTCATCTGATAGAATCACGAGGTGTCAGCATGCCGTGGGTTCCAGCTAGGTGGCTGAATTAAAATCAAGCCTATGGGATGCTAGTGTTCCAAAAACATTGAAAACAGGGGGAGCACATGGCACTGGGAGCGAAACTGAAGCAGGCCCGAGAGGCACTTGGAATGTCGGAACACGACGTCGCCGAGCAAACTCACATCATGGTGCAAATCATACGCGAGCTGGAGTCTGAGGACTACCACCGCTTCAGCGCGGCGATTTACGGCAAGGGATTCGTCAAACTCTACGCGAAGGTGGTGGGTCTCGACCCCGCGCCGCTCGTAGCCGAGTTCCTCGCCGATTATGAAGACGGCGCGGAGCCAAAACAGAAACCGCGCATCGTGCTGGAAACAATTGACTTGGAGCCCGGCGGCGGCATAACGCAAGTTGCCACGACAGGCGGACCGGAGCACCCGCAGGAGCGTCGCGCCGAGGAGAAGCCGAAAGCCGCGGGGGAAGTGCCAGAACCCGCGAAGCTCGAAAAGCAGAATGACGGGGTGCCTCCCCAGACTTCGTCCCTGCCGTCGTCCGTGAAGGCATCTACAGTCACTATGCCCAACCCGAACGCGAAACCAGTCATGCTCTCCCCGGGGCGCCCCGCCGCCATGCGCGCGATTCCCACTCCTCCGCCCGCACCGGCGTCCGCTCCCGAAACTCCTCCCCAGACGCAGCGGGAGCAAGCCGCCGCTGCTGAAACGCAACAAACAGAGAATGTGTTCAAGCTTGAGTCCGACAATGTCGTGCCCGCCATACCGCCGCGTCCAGTTAAGAGTGACATCGAGCCATTCCGCTATCCGACGCCTCCAAAAAGCAACGTCCAGCATACGCAGGATCAAGCCGTCAGTCAGGGAGCCGCAAGGCACTCGCCTTCGGCCTCCTCGGCGGACGAAGACGCCTCCGAACTTTTCGCCGAACCGTCTTCCGGGAAACGTCGGCCGGCCGCGCCGCGCATCCGCGTTAAGAAGGAAAAACCGGGACTCGCCGATTTTGTATGTTATTTTATTCGATTGGTTTCGGAGTTCTTCGATTCAGTCAAAGAACGCGCCTCTATGATCAGCGGGAATGACTCCGAAGATGCGCACGTGAAAAGTCGCTATTACATTTCCATCGCAGCTGTGTTGTTGCTTGTCGTTTTCATCGTCATAGTAGCGGTCAGCAACTCGGGCAAGCGAAGTGTTCCGGACGACACCTTGGCTTCCACTGATCCCGCGGTCGAGGAACTCGTCGGGCCGGTGACCCCGGAGGATTCGGCAGAGGGCATGGCGACGGAGATCGCCTCGTCGGATGTGCCCGCTGTGGAAACGCCGCTCTCCGTTGAAATAGTGCGCGTTCTTCCGCCTCCCAAGATGTTCGCAAGATGAAGCCCGTTACCATCAGCCTGCGCCATCCGTTCACGGAAGAGAAGGTGCGCGCCCTCAACACCGGGGATGTCGTGAAGATCTCCGGTCTGGTATTCACGGGGCGTGACCGTCTGCACAAACATTTGGCGGAGACGCATTCTTCGCCGGTGGATTTGCGCGACGGCGCTATTTTCCATTGCGGCCCGGTGATAAAGCGCGGGGACGATGGTGCGTGGCGTATCGTCGCCGCCGGCCCCACGACCTCGGTTCGCGAGGAACCGTACATGGCGGCCATAGTGGCTGAACAGGGTGTGCGCGTCGTCATTGGCAAAGGCGGTCTGGGGGAGGGGAGCCTCGCCGCTTTTGCGAAGCACGGATGCGTCTACATCCAGGCCGTCGGCGGCGCGGCAGCGGTTATAGCTGGAACCGTGAAAGAAGTCATAGGAGTGCATTATCTTGAAGAATTCGGTGCCACGGAGGCAATGTGGGTGCTACGCGTCGATGGACTCGAAGGCATCATGGCAATGGACGCCCATGGCCGCAGCCTATACGACGGAACCGCACAAGCATCAAAGAAAGTTCTCGACGCTCTTCTCCACCGCTGCAACCCCTGAGAGGGAGTGCGGCATTGTCATTAAACTCTTTCTCCTTTACGGAAACCTGTTGTGGCTTTCGCCCCATTGCCTCAAGGATCCCGTTGTCCAAAGCTCTTGCCACAGCAACAATATCATTGAATTGCACCACTGGCTTCAAACTCACCGCTGTGCCGCCACGCACAAAATGCATCTCTATTTGTCTTGTTCCATGTTGTTTTAAGTCGGATTCAGGCGACAGAGATGCTTTTTCATATAAACGAATAATCACGTCCAGATCGCGGAATGCCTGATACTTAACCATCGAATAGACAAAATGTTCTTGGAATAATGGAATTATGGAATGGTGAAATGATGCCGTGGGTTGGAGGCCAGGGGGGGGGTATCACGCCAAGACGCGACGGCGCTACGCCCTTGGTCTTAATCTTACTCTTACTCTTAATCTTAATCCTAATAGGGAGAAGGAGCTTTGTTGCTGCGGGCGGGGCTCCACGGCGTGTCGCTCTCCAGCTGCTGAGGCCGTAAGAAGAAGCGGGGCTTGAGCTGCTCTTCCCTGAAGGAGACTAGGTAGAGCGACTTGTTCCTGATCACGTACGCAATTCCGTCCTTGGCGTAGTAAACGTACGACTGCGTGTTGTCGGAATAATTCCCAGCCTCATACTTGCCCAGCGCCAGCTTGTACATTCTGCCTTCCTCAGGCACGAGGAAGTGTACCAGTTGCCGGTATAGTAAGAGGGAGTTTAGCACCAAAAAGTGGGACAATCTGGCACAACGAACGAGTCTGACACTAATTTGGCGCCACGAAGGTGTCTGACACAAATATGGCAAGGGGTCTGACACCAACAAATTCACGCCACCAGAACGAGCCTGGCACTAATCTGATTAGTCTGAGCCCAACAGGTGCCAAAGGAGTCTGGCACCAACGGGATGCGCCAAAGGAGTTTGGCACCAACGGAGTCTGGCACCGAGGCAGTTTCGCATCAACCTGGCGCACCGAGCGGAATCTGGTACCG
>JALHHX010000215.1:0-715 GCA_022837245.1 Lentisphaerota bacterium | reverse complement strand
GGTGCTGGATGAGTCTGACACCAACGGGGGACGTCAATGGGGGGGGGCAGGATGGATGGAGGTTACGTCGCATAATATATATTATGTAAAGAAAAAGAGGTGAAATCGCAACAAGCCGTCATTCCAATATTGATTATACCGTCATTTCAACAACGGGCATTCACCCTGGCGTCAAAGTGCATCCCGATCCTTCAAGTTGCTTGCTTAGCACGGATTGATTTGTTAGAATAAAGGCCGCATAGAGGAAATAATTTTTGAGGCCGCAAATAAACACAAAACAACAATGAAAATTCTTTTTGACGCGCGCACCGCTGTGCCGAAATTCCCAGGCATCGGGCGTTACTCAATCGAGCTGGGCGCAGCCCTGGCCAACCTCGTGCCTGAAACCGGCGACGAACTGGTTTTGCTTGTGAACCCCAAAGGCAGAAAACTTTTCAACAAGTTAGAACACTCCACGATAATCGAGAGCGACGACATGCCGAATTCGCCAGTGTGCTCTCTTGCAATGATGTCCATCGCCAAGGAGGTCAAGGCCGACATCTACCATACACCAAACAGGATATGCATGCCGCCGGCCTTTCTGCCGACCGTTCTGACCGTGCACGACTGCGCGCCTCTCCGCTGTCCGTACGAGAACAGACCTCAGGAGCGGATCGCATATGCGGCATCCATGAAGTCGGCACTCAAAACTTGCACTAGAGCCATAGCCGTCTCG
>JALHHX010000028.1 GCA_022837245.1 Lentisphaerota bacterium | reverse complement strand
TGCGGAATCCCCGACCAAGCGGCGGGAATATTCGACGGCAGCTGCGACATAGATTTGCCGCGGCTCTGGTGGCCGAACGGCATGGGGGCCCAGCCATTGTACAAAGTCTCGCTGACACTGCGAAACACAGGCCGCGTGGAGCTTGACAGGCACGTGGACAGAATAGGCTTGCGTTCGCTGATCGTGGTAGAGCGCGACGACGGGGAGGCGGTTGTGCAGTGCAATGGGCGGGAGGTTTTCCTCAAGGGAGGCGTCTGGATCCCCCCGGGGCTGTTCCCGGCGCACTTCACCAGCGAGGATTACATTTACCTTGTGGGCAGCGCTGCCGACGCTGGCATGAACGCCTTCAAGATATGGGAAGGTGGCACTTTCGAGAACGATATTTTCTGGGAACTCTGCGATGAGACCGGCATGATTGTTTTCGGTGTCGACGGCATATATTCGTCGGGCGACGATGGGGGCGGGACCTACCGCCTTATGCATCACGCCTGCCTGTTTGACGAGCCCGGGATTGAGCCGGATGAAAACAACGGCCTTCGCATCGTGCGCGAAGAAATGTCGTTCCCGTGTCCTGAGACGCTTACAGAAAGCCTGCCGGAAAACCGCCGATGGATCAACGGCCCCGACATGGACGACCGAGTGTCAGGCCCGCGCGGAGCGTCGGCCATACTCGCGGATATTGTCTGGGAGTGGCCCGTGGCGTCGAACTTCTCCGACTGGATTTGGCTGAGTCAGATCGCGCACGGGGCGTTTGTTTGCGACGAGATCGCGAAGTGGCGTCTCGACCCGTCTTGCAGCGGCTTGATGTGGGAGCCGTTCGCGAGTTGCTGGGCGAACGCTGACGGATCCTCGATCGACAGCGCGGGCCGTTGGAAAGCGCTCCACTACATGGCCCGTGCGGCGCTCGCGGAGGTTTCCGTCCATGGGGTGTTGCTTGGCGACGGCATGGTCGAGGTGCACATATCGGATTTTGGGGCAGTGCCGCGCGACGTGCTTCTCAAATGGCGTGCAATGGGCATGAACGGGATGGTGTTCGACGAGGGGGAGATGAGTCTGGAAACGCGCGGGCGCGATCCGGCCGTGCCGGTTTCGATCGACCTGGTGTCGGTGTTGGAGCATTACGGTGAGAACTCCGTAATGATTTGGTTGTACGTGCTGGATATGGAAGGAGAGTCGATTGCCTCGGACTTTGTGCTGTTCGCGCCGCCGAAACATCTTGAGCTTGAGAATCCGCGCTTGGCGGTGGATATAGACGACACCTTCGTTGTTGACGGCGAGGAGGTTTTCCGCGTCACGCTCTCGGCGGCGGCGCCGGCTTTCTGGGTTTGGCTGGACATCCCCGGGGAGCAGGCGCAGTTCAGCGGAAATTTCCTTTGCCTTGAGCCGGACGTGCCAGTCGAGGTCTACGTCTCGACAGTGAACAGCATGAAGCAGCATGAATTCCGCCAGCGGCTCGTTGTTCGCAGCCTGTACGACATCAAGACGGCCATAAACGCTTCTTGAATCAGCAGTCGGGTTTTGTTACAATCCAGTCCAGTTTAAAAACCGCCCCAAAGCAGTGGGCAATTATAACAAGTCGATAGCACGTACAGAAAGTTAAAATCGCATGAATTCGTTTGGCATAGACCATATTATGAAGCTTTTACCTCACCGGTTCCCATTCCTGCTTGTGGACAAGGTGTTGGAGAATCAAGATGGTTCACATCAGATCGCCGTTAAAAACGTTTCTATGAATGAGCCGTTCTTCCAGGGGCATTTTCCGGACTACCCGGTTTTGCCTGGAGTCCTGCAGATCGAGATGATCGCGCAGGCGGGCGGCGTCATGGTGATGAGCCAGCACGAGAACCTCCCCGGATTCAACACGCTTCTCACTTCTGTCGACAGTGCCAAATTCCGCCGCCAGGTCCGCCCCGGCGACCAGTTGCTCATAGAGACAACCCTGCTCAAGCGCCGCGGCAACATGGCCAAGGTGTCCGGCGTGGTAACGGTGGACGGCGAGATAGCCACTGAGGCGACACTAATGTTCATGCTCGTGGCCAAGGATGGGGGTGAAGTCCCTTCAGATAAATAAGGTAGGTGTTCCAATGGGAAAAATTCATGCTACCGCGATTGTGGAAGACGGCGCAGTGCTGGGTGCCGACGTGGAGATCGGCCCATATGCTGTAATTGGCCCCGATGCCGTTTTGGGCGATGGATGTAAAATTTTCGGCCACGCGATGATAAGCGGGCATACGAAACTCGGCGAGCGCTGTGAGGTGCACCCCTTCGCGCATATCGGCGGCAAGACGCAGGATCTCAAGTACGACGGCGGCACGACTTATGTCGAGATCGGTCCGCGCACGGTGATGCGCGAGTATGTGACCGTGAACTGTGGCACTCGTGACGGAGAGGTGACAAAGGTCGGCGCCGATTGCCTGCTTATGGCGTACTGCCACGTGGCCCATGGGTGCGTTTTGGACGACCACATCATAGTGTCCAACAGCACCAGCTTCGCAGGCGAGGTCCACATCGAGGAGCACGCCACGATCAGCGGTCTGTGCGGCGTGCACCAGTTCTGCCGGATCGGATGCCATGCCATGATCGCACCCGCGACGGTCATTCTCCAGGATGCTCCGCCCTATATGATCATCGCTGGGACGCCCGCCGAAGTCAGAGGCGTAAACATCGTTGGTCTTACACGGCGCGGTTTCTCGGAAGAGGCGCGCGACGCGATAAAGTCTGCGTACAAGGCATTTTACAGATCAGGCCTCAATGTGACCGACGCGATCGCCAAGATGGAATCCGACCTCCCCCACACGCCCGAGCTCGCGCATCTCGTGGATTTCTTCAAAACAAGCCAACGCGGCGTTATAAGATGAAATTTAAACTCTCCCGTGCATTCAGAGCCTATGCCACTGCGGCCTTTGCGGCTGTGGGGCTTGGGATCCTTGCGGCGCAGGCTCAGACGAGTCCGGCGTTTCAAAATGGCGCCTCCGAACCGGCGATCGGCGAGGACTTCATCCTGTTTAATTTCGAACAGGTGGACGTGCGCGTCTTCACGCAGCTCGTCGGTGAATTCACGGGCAAGAGGTTTGTTGTGGCGGACGACGTGGCGGGCAAAATAACCGTCGTTTCGCCCAAAGTGTCGCGCGAATCGGCATTCCCGCTCTTTGTGGCGGTGCTGGAATCGTCCGGATTCACCGTCGTCACGGAAGATGAGATCAACCGCGTGGTCAAGTTGCCGGATCGCGCCATGGGCATGGGCACCGTAGTGGGGGATGGCGATGAATCCCCGCAGTTCGGACTGATCACCCGCATAATGCAACTCAACCACGTCACCGCGAGCGAAATGCGCAAGATGCTCGAATCCCATCTTCAGCGCAAGGATTCAGTCAGTGCGCTTGATGAGACTAACCACCTGATAATAACCGACACTGCCGATGCGATCGCGCGCGTCGAGGAGCTGGTGCGCCAGCTCGACAAACCAGGCATGGCGCGTGTTATGGAGGTGCTTCCGCTCCAACACGCCGACGCCGTCAGCCTCGCACAGCAACTTTCTGCCGCGTATTCCGACAATCCGTCGCGCGCATATCAGCTGCTCGACCGCATCCCGCCAGCGCCCGGCGAATCCGCTGCCGCCTCCGCCATGCGACCGCCGACGATCGTCCCTGCCGAACACGCGAACAGGCTCATAGTCACAGGTACTCCCCGCCAGGTCGAGCAGGTCAAACTCCTCGTCGCGGAGATGGACGTGCCGGCACCGACCGGGCGCAACGCGCTTAACGCAATCTTGCTCAGCTACATCAAGGCTGAGGACGTCGCCAAAAACGTTACGGCACTCCTCGAAAAATCCGCAGTCCAGAACGTTGGAGCTGGTGCAAGGCGCAAGGTGTCGGTAGAGGCAGTGCCGTCGAACAACGCGCTGCTCGTGGACGCCGCGCCGGAGGATTTTCTCGAAGTGCGGCGACTGGTTGAATCACTCGATGTGATGCCTCAGCAGGTTCATATCTCGGTGCTTATCGCAGAAGTTTCAGATGGCGACGCGGAGACGCTCGGAGTGGAGATGACGGCGCTAAACGCGCCAGATTCGAAGGGCGACACGCAGTTCGCCGGCGGCACACGCCCGAACGTCTCGGGTGCCGTGGTCTCCATGGCCGACATGGCGGCCGGCATGTTCGGCCGCGGACTGACTTTCGGCATTGCGCACGGCTCGCATCTCGACGCCGACGGCAATCTCGTGGCAGACTATCCAGCAATCTTCAACCTCGACCTGATACGCCAGAACAACCGCGTGAAAATCCTTTCCGACACTTCCCTCGGCGCCCAGAACAACCATTCAGCGGAGGTCGCGATCGTGGACAACATCGGCATCTTGGAATCTACCGTGCAAGGATCCGGTGCGGATCGCGACTTTATCCAGAACATAACGCGAATGGACGTCGGGGTAAAGGTCAACATGACGCCGCACATCATCCCCGGCGGCCTTGTTCGTGTGGAGCTTGAGCCGAGCATCGAAGCCGTGACAGATTCCGGCGCGGCCTCCGGCACCGCTTACGTGCCCACGATTTCAAAGCGCATGGTAAAGACAACTATGACCGTTGCCGACGGCCAGACGATCGTGATCGCTGGCCTCACGCGCAACGACGACACCGAAGTGACAAAAAAGATCCCCATTCTCGGCGACATCCCGTTGCTAGGTTGGTTGTTCCGATGGGACTCAAGATCGGTCACGAAGTCGAACATCCTCATTTTCGTCACGCCGCGTATCATGAGCAGACCCGAAGACGCCGATGTCGTGCGCTCAGCGCTGGAGGCGTCGGCCGGTCTTTCGGCCGATGTTTTGCGTGCCTCCATGAGCACGGGTGCTACGAATGCTGTCGAGGCCACGGCCGATTCTCCCTAGCGCCGCTGATCGCCGCGCAGGCGGGGCATGGAGATCCCTGTGTTCTTTTATTTCATATAAGTTTCAGATAACGGCGGCAGTCGCCGTCTAAATGCAGGATTACGGGTGATGGATAAGAAAACAAATAATATGAAAACTGGCGTTGACACGATTTGCGTGCAGGGGGGCTGGAAGCCGCATAGCGGCCAACCCCGCATCCTGCCGATCGTGCAGAGCACAACCTTCAAGTACGATTCCAGCGAGCACATGGGCAAACTGTTCGCGCTGGAGGAATCGGGATATTTCTACTCGCGCATGCAGAATCCGACGTGCGACACAGTTGCCGCCAAGATCTGCGAGCTTGAGGGCGGCGCGGCGGCCATGCTGACGTCGTCGGGTCAGGCCGCAAATTTCTTCGCCATCTTCAACATTGCCTCCGCAGGCGACCATGTAGTCAGCTCCTCCGCGCTTTATGGCGGGACCACAAACCTGTTCACTGTGACAATGAAGCGCATGGGCATTGAGTTCACGCTCTTGGATCCGGATATTGACGAGGCAAAGCTGGCCGCCGCGTTCCGGCCGAACACAAAGGCGCTCTTCGCGGAAACCCTTTCAAACCCGTCGCTCGTTGTGCTCGACATAGAGAAATTTGCCCGGCAGGCACACGCGCACGGCGTGCCGCTGATCGTGGACAACACCTTCGCAACGCCCATCAACTGCAGGCCGTTTGAATTCGGCGCTGATATCGTCACGCATTCGACCTCAAAGTACATGGACGGGCATGCCATGCAGATAGGCGGCGCGATCGTTGACAGCGGCAATTTCGACTGGGAGGGCCATGCGGACAAGTTCCCGATGCTGACAAAGCCTGACGCCAGCTACAACGGCGTGGTTTACACGGAGCGCTTCGGCAAGGCCGCCTATATCACCAAAGCCGTCGTGCAGCTCATGCGCGACCTCGGGTCGACGCCCGCGCCGATGAGCGCCTTTCTGCTGAACGTGGGGTTGGAGACGCTGCACGTGCGCATGCTGCGGCACTGCTCCAACGCCCTCAAAGTTGCGCAGTATCTTGAAAAGTTGCCGCAGGTTTCGTGGATCAACTACCCGGATCTACCGAGAAGCAGGTATCACGACCTCGCGGCGAAATACATGCCGAACGGCACGTGCGGAGTGATATCGTTCGGTCTGAAGGGGGGGCGGGCCGAGGCCGGGAGGTTCATGGACGCGCTCAAGTTCATCGCGATAGTGACTCACGTTGCGGATGCGCGCACGTGCATACTGCACCCGGCGAGCCACACGCACCGCCAGCTTTCGGAGGCGCAGCTCGCTGAGGCCGGCGTTCCGCTCGACCTCGTCCGCCTCTCTGTCGGAATAGAGAATCCCGACGACATAATCAACGACATTGATCAAGCACTAAGAAACGGAGGTTGAGATGGATTCTAGGAAAAAGCTGCGGTTGGGCGTGCTGGGATCAGGAGCCGGCTCTAACATGCAATCGATTCAAGACGCGATAGAGGACGGCACGCTGGATGCCGAAATCGTCTGCGTGATCTCTGATGTTTCCGGCGCCAAGATCCTCGACCGCGCCGCCGCTGCCGGGGTTGACGCGGCGTACATTGACGCCGCCCCGTACAAGACAAAGCTAGATGGCGAGGCGGAGCGCAAGTATATTGAGTATCTGGAGGAGCATGGCGTGGAAGTGGTCGTGCTGGCAGGATTCATGCGCATTATAAAAGAAGGGTTGCTCTCGCGCTTCCCGAACCGTGTTGTGAACATCCACCCCGCGCTTCTGCCTTCATTTCCCGGGCGCGACGCCTGGAAACAGGCGCTTGATTACGGCGCTAAAATAACAGGTTGCACCGTGCATTTCGTCGATACGGGCACTGACACCGGACCGATCATTTTGCAGAAGAGCGTTCCGATCCGAGACGACGACACTCCCGAGGTGCTTCATGCACGGATACAGCTTCAGGAGCACGATGCGTATCCTGAAGCGCTGCGGTTGCTCGCCGCCGGCAGGCTGAAGATGGAGGGGCGCCGGGTTAAATCCGGCATCTGATCACCGGGGCTCGTCGAGCTGACGATACGTCGCAGCGAGTTTCGCGCGTTCGGCGCGCGTCTCCTCCGCCAAGACGCCGTCGTACGCCTGCACCATGGCGGCAGCCCTAGAATACTGCCCGGCTTCCATGAAGGGCTTTACTGATATTCGCAATTCCTTCATTACCTTCTCTGTCTCTGATGCGAGTTCTTCCGCGACTTTGCGGCGTTTCTCGATCACATCCTGTTTCAACTCCTTGTGCGACGCATAGGGCAACTTGGAGAGGAGGGCGTCGCATTTTTTTATAGCGGCCGTGTATTCATAAGGGCGTATTCGGTAGAAGTGCTCTATCTCCTTAAGCTCCTCACGGAGTTCCCGAGCCTCTTTCCGGTGCCTTTCCGCCTTTGCCCAAGAGACGGCGAGCACGAACATGAGCAGCATGGCGATTGCGCCAGCCGAGATCGCGATCCAGCGCGCTATGGCGCGTCTGCTGTTCCCTATTATGAAGTCGGAATGTTGTTCTGAGTCGGCCTGCCCGGAGGTCAAGTCGTGTTCCTCCACGTTAAGTGGTATCGTGCTGCCCAGCAGAGAAACTGGGTTTTCATTCTGTGCGAGAGCCCTTGGAGTCGTTGGATTCGGCGGTCTGCCTCGTTCATCGCAGATACCCGCATCGACCATCCTCTTCATCAAGCTGCTCCGTACGTAGCTACGAGCCGAGCTGCAGGTCACGGAGCTTACTGTCCGGGCCGGGTTTATATGGCCGTATTGCAGCGGAAGCCCGTTTCGCAGGTTGTTTATTTCGTCTAGCACCTCCTCCCATGAAGAGTAGCGGTCGGATGGCCTTTTGCATAGTAGCCGCTCGAGAAAATCGCAGAAAAAGGGTGATAAATCCGGATTCAGTTCGAATGGATCGGCGTATTGCTCGTTCACTTGCGCTTCCATCATCGGATCCGGCTTGAGATTGTCGAAAAGCCTCTTCCCGGTCGCCATGTGAAATAGGGTCGCGCCGAGCGAATACATGTCGGAGTTGATGGTAAGATTTGTCTCCCCCACAGCCTGTTCAGGAGAGATGTAGGCTGGCGTGCCAAAAATGAATTCGGGGTTCTTGACATGACGCCTTGACTGCAGCGACAGTATGCTTTTGCTTAGGCCGAAATCGGTGACCTTCACGGTGCCGTCGCTGTCGATCATGATGTTTTCCGGCTTCAGGTCGCAGTGCACCAGCATTTGCTTCGTCCAGGCATACGAGAGAGCCTCGGCGACGCCGCGCGCAACGAACAGGCATTTGGATTCCTCGATAATGCCGCTTGTCTTGATCCAGGAACCCAGGGTGTAGCCATCCACCAGCTCCATGACATAGCAGAATCTGTCGTTGCGGTAAAACGCGTCGTACACCTGCACGATGCCCGGATGGTTCATGCGCGCGGCAATGCGCGCCTCTGATTGGAAGCGGTCTATCTCTTCGTCGGACTTTGTTTGTTCCGGGAAGAGCACTTTGATGGCCACCCAGCGGTCGAGCGAGATCTGGCGGGCTTTCCAAACGGAAGCCATCCCGCCCTGGCCGATTTTCTGCGCCTGGTCATACCCCTCGAAGTATATTGTTTCCGGGTGCTCGTCACCCATGTCCATCGCCTCCGCACGACTTGCACAGGATTTCTTTTTCGCCCCCGCACTCCCCACACTTGTTGCCCTTGCGGTCAAACCCGGCCCCGCGGCATTTGCGGCATTCCTCCAGCCCGTCGCCGCGGCATTTGCGGCATTCCTTGTCTAGGCCGGAACCCTTGCATCCAGGGCAGACCTCGCCGCCAACGCCGCCGCAGCTCTGGCATGTGGTTTCTCCTCTGCCTTTGCAGACTGCGCATTCGCTGTCGAGCCGGATGGTGAGCGACTCCAGCCGCTTCTCGGCGGGCCTGCTCCCTGTATCAAGACTCAGGCCGGAAGAGTCTCCCCTCACTATTCCGCCGTCGCAATCCTTCGCCGTGCAGGGCACCACGCCCGTGCCGCCGCATTTTTTGCACGACTGTCTTCCGTAGCCGTGGCACCTGTCGCACGGCTGCGCCGTGAGGATGGCGAGGCGCGCCTTCTGGCGGACGTTCATGTTCGTGAGCAATGCGGCCGGCACCCATGCCTCGGCGAGCTTTACACGCCCGTCGATGGCGTTTTTCTCCGCGAACGCTTTCCTCCCCTTGGCGATTATCGCTCCTATCTCGTCGGGGGGCATCATCCTGCCAATCAATCCGGCGCCGTTGCAGCGGGGGCATTGCCTCGTGCCGGTCGTCACCGTCGTCGTCTTGTCCTGCAGCGTCCGCAGAGTCTGCGTCACCGGAATCGTTTTCTTTCCCGCGCATCTGGGGCACATCACGAATTGGGTCGCGCCGGTCTTGCGTATTTCGGCAATGGACAGCTCCAGCGCGGCGAATTTCTCCGGTTCGGCATTGTTCCGCCCGGAGACCACGCCTATCGCACGCGCGTTCAGAAGCGGTGCAAGCATCTGCAGCTTATGACCCGACTCCGCGAACGCTCGCGAAATCGCGAAATCGTCGTCTATTGCCTTGCGCGCGGCCTCCAATGCCGCTTCGCCAACGTTTTCCGCCGGCATGGCTTCTGGGATGCTTCCTGCAGCCGCCGAAGCAACCGTATTGGTCGCCGTGGCGGAGTCTGGCAATGTCGAAGCTGCCACCGATATAACCGGCGCTCCGCAGTGCCCGCAGAAATTCGCGTCACCCACGATCTCGTATCCGCACTGGTTGCAAACATGCGTCGCGGCCAGGAGGCAAACAGCCGTCGTCATGGCAGCCATCGCCGCCGAAAATCTCAACATCGTTTTTATGGTTGTCGTCATTTTTGTACAAGCCCCCCGGCTTATGCCTCAAACACGATTAAAACTTCCCCAGCAATTTTTCACATATATTACCATAAATCCCGTTTCAAAGGAAGATGCAAAAGATGCGAAAGAAGTGTTGCCCAACGGTTGAATGTTGGGCACGGTTATTGCTATAATTCACCCGGAATATGACGCGTTGACCAGGAAAAATGAAAATATGAAAATTGGAACGGTAAAACCCGCTGTCATCGCGGCGGCATTCGCTTTCACTGCCGTTGCTGCCAGCGCCTACGGCACGAACGACTACGAGATGATTTTGAAGACGGGCGCGAACGACGACCGGGTCGAGATGGGCAAACTTTTCCACGAAGCTGGCGAGAGCGGGGGAGGTGTGGCGGAATACACGAAGGCCGCCAAGCTATTCTACGTCGCCGCCGCTGAACAGCATCCCGTTGCGCAATACTGGCTTTCACGCATGTACAGCGAAGGTTTGGGGCTTAAGAAACGGCCGGATAAGGCGTTCGTATGGGCGTTCTCGGCAAGCGAAAAAGGCGACGCCGAAGCTCAGAACCTGCTCGGCGTGTACTACACTGAAGGCACCGGCACAGATGTTGATATGGAGAAGGCCGCGGAGTCTTTCATGAAGTCGGCGAGGCAAGGCAACGCGAAAGGGCAGTACAACCTCGCCGCAAGCTATGAATCCGGAGCGGGCATAGAGAAGAATCCGGTGAAGGCGGTCGACTGGTACAAGCGCGCCGCACGGCAGGATCTCGCCGTGGCGCAGTACAGCCTCGGGACATGCTACGAATATGGAATCGGGGTTCAAGTCGATTACGATGCCGCGATCCTGTGGTATTCCCGGGCGGCGAACCAGGGCGATGCGCGCGGGCAGGTCGCGATGGGCAAATGCTTCGAACTGGGCAGGGGAGTGCGCGCCGATCCCGCGAACGCCGCTGCGTGGTTCAGGAAGGCCGCGGGGCGGGGCGATCCCACAGGGCAGATCAAACTCGCCGAATGCTTTGATAAAGGTTACGGCGTGGCACGTTCGCCGCAGATGGCGACGGAGCTCTTCGCGAAGGCGGCCGAGAGCGGCGACGAATCCGCACAGCTTAGCTACGCCACGCGTCTGGAGCTCGGCATCGGCACGACCCTCGATAAGGCGAAGGCCGCGGAATGGTACGCCCGCGCCGCCGGACAGGGCAGCGAAAAGGCTGGGTCGCGGCTTGCGACGCTTAAGGCCGACTCCGCGGCAATCAAAGCCCGCACGGAGGCGGCAAGGGGTTCGGAGCTTGTTTTCAAGGGACTCTACCTTGGCATGCCGATCGATGACGCGGTGTTCACGCTTGAGAGTCTGCTTTTGGAAGCAGGTCGCGGCGGTACGCTCTTGTATGTGACCGCGGGTAAGGACGGCGGCAAACAGATCAAAGAGGGAGTGGCGATCGAGGTTGTCGCCGACGATGCGGGTGCCGTCGAAAGCATATTCCTCGACAACTCGACAGCCGACGCTTTGTTCGCATCCGTCTCGCTTTCAAACGATGAATTCATCAAAACGTTTCTAGATGCTTACGGATTGGCGGAACTGCCGCGTTCAGACAAGACCGTGCCAATCGTTTTGGACGGACGCCAGGTGGGCACTCAGCGCCGTATAGCCTATAGCCATGAATCGGGCTATGAGGTCGTGTTCTTCGATTCATACGTGGTGTTCAGAACCGGCAACATGGAAGACAGCATGAAGCTGGGCTTGTGCAGGCCGATCGGCTCCTTCCAGGTTCGCCGGACAGTGGGCGAAAAAGATCAGGCAAAGCATTTTAATTGATTCGCCCCAGTCACATCAGGCAAAAGAACTCAGCAATAACAAGGGTGGGAATGCCATTCAAAAGCTTAACTAAAACCGTATTTCTATTCTGGGGATTATGCTTGCAGTCTCTAGCTTTTTCCGGCGCTTTCCCCGAGGTCTCCGCGCTCTCGGAGGACGAAAAATTCCCGCAAAGCGCCATCCTAGAATTGCGCGACGGCGCAATCTTCGCAAACGGTGCGCCGCGCTTCATCATCGGCTCGGTCATCCACGAAGGCGCCGACCGCGACGCTGGAGTGAGCGCAACGGGCTACGATCAGGCTGATGCCTGGGCGTACGAAACGCTTCCGGACTACACCGATTCCCAGCGCATCGGAATTGACTCGTTCGGCATCGTGCCGGCACGCACTTGGCGCAAAATATATCGACCGCGCGCCCTGCCAAGGCGCAACATGGCGGCGCTAAGCCGCATCATCGGTTCAGGCCTTCCGATTCTTGGCGAACTCGCCATTGAGGATTACTCCCACGCCAATTTCCCCGTGATGGAAGACGTAAACCCAAGCGAATTCTGCTGGTTCGACGGTGCGGCGCACGGAGTTCCCTACAGTGTCGTCACGCCCGAGGGAGTCCAACTCTGGAAAACGATATGGCGCACCGACACCGCATATTATGCGAAGCACGGCGCCACCCCGTTCGCATTCCGTATTTTTGCCTCTGCCGACTTCTTCGACGCCAGCCCCGCCGCCACGCGCACTTTCAGCAACTATGTCACGAAAAAGTATGGCGATGTCAACACGCTGAACAAAGCTCTGGGAACCGACTTGCGTACTTTCACACAAGTCCGCCAGCAGGCCACATCGACGAACAATGTCGCCGCCTACATCGAGTACACGAAGTTCCTCGAAACGAAATTCGCCGACCTCTGCTCAGCGTCAGTCACCGAGATCAGGGCTGCTGCAGGCAATACCAACGCAGCCGTTTGCTTCCAGCCGCAATCCGTCCGGCCCACCGGCATAGACCACTATGCCGCCGCCCGGCAAATGCAGATACTGTGCGCCCCCGCAGATGCCGGCAACCCGCTGTTCTGCTCAAAGTACATGCTGGCGATTGCGGATGGCAAACCAGTTTTTTCGCCCGACGTCACTATCGGTCAATCCGCCACCAAGACCCGCAACGTCATCCTCTCGCAATTCGCACGCGGCTATGCCGGAGCATACGTGAGGGAATGGAGGCGCGGAGCGCGCGAGTGGATCCGCTACACACGCACTGCTTCCGGCTCTACCGTGCTCGACACCGCCGAAACTGAAAAAGCAGGCAGGGATTACGCAGCGAAAAACCCAGATTACTTTATGAACCCATACGCCGTTCCTACCGAGGCACTGACGGGAATCCGCGATGCGAAAAAAGCCATTTTGGCTGCTGGAGGTATTTTCTCCGTTCCCAACATCGAGCGGGGAACACAGATCGCCGTCCTCTACTCGCGTCCATCCGACAGGCTCTCCGCCACCTCCGCGGGTCGTGAAATCGCAGTCGATTTGTCCGACGAGGCCGCCGTCGACGCCCTTTCGTTTGCCCATGTCAAAAACTCTGTGATCCTCGAAGAGCAACTGGGCACATCGTCCACAAACGGGCTCAAGGCCATAGTCGTCACAGACTCCTCATATGCCACATATGCGGACACCCCGAGGCTATTGCATGAATTCACATCCAATGGCGGCATCGTACTTCTCTCACCCGGCGCGCTCGCCGTGAACGAATACGGACGCGCCGCGACAAACGCTTTTTCATATGCTTCATCAAGCACAAATGAATTGGGAGCAGCCGAGACAAAAACGCAAACATTTAGAATAGGCAATGGTTCGGTCATACGCTTTTCAGGGTCGGCCGGTGTCCTCCCGCGAATTCTTTTCGAAGAGGCAGGAGTGCACCCTTCGTGTCAGGGTGTGGACTCTGCCACGGGGGCGCACGTGGGGGGCATTGAAATAACGCACGCGGAAGCAGCGGACGGCGCGCATGGGCTCCTGCTATTCAACCGTGGCGCTGAGGCGGCGGACATTCGCGTGTCAATTCCCGGCGTCGCCAAACCTTCCGCCAGAGACGCCTTATCAGGCAAACCCCTCCCTGTTGAAGAAAGCGCCTTCCGCATCGTCCTGCAGCCGAATGCCGGTGAGATCGTTCTGGTGGATGCCCCTACTTCATCCAAATAGGTTTGGCGGTCTTCTTGAGGTTTGTCGTGTCAACCGTCCCGAAAAGCTGCCCCTGATATTCCATCCAGATATATGCCGTATATTGGCCGGACTTCTTTACCTCTCCGAAAAGTCCGCTCTTGCCTCCACCTTTGCTCGAGAGTCCCGAGAGGCTTGCCTTTTTTGAGAAAATCATATCGCCGAACGGATCCAGGACCACGATATTCACACTGCCTCCCACATCCCTTTCGGTCATCTTAGATCCGCTTTTGCTGATGCGGGTGAAGTTGCATGTGATGCGGTACAAGATCTTTCCAGATTTGTAACTCTCCTCTTTTTCTTCGTTCGTGAGGCGCTTAGGGCCGATATTGGCATGGAATCGCAGCATGCTTCCATCATCGTTGGTATAATCGGTCTTAAATGCTGCTATATCCTCTTCAGACGGGAGGTCAATCGCGCCTACTGGCCTTGGTTTTGTGGAGACGGCCGGGGCAGGATCTTTGGGCTTCCCGGTTTCAGCCGGAATTTGCGCCTGGCTCTCCGGCGAAAGCGCGGTGAGCTTGAACGACGCCTCACGTCCATTCGCGTCGCGAAGCTTGATCACGTCGCCGTTGCGTCCCGCGTATTCGGCTTCAATTGAAACGCCTGCCGCGTCCGTCCAGGTCTGCATCTCCCCACGGACCAAAGAGGCGGATATTGATAACGCGGAGAGTAATGTTGTCATCGCATATTTCATCTTATCTGTTCCCGAGCATGACTGCTATCCCAAAATCAGTACATCGACAGGCTCGCATATCCTGTGACTTTTGTCAATGCGCCGCATGTGATGAAAGATGCCCCGGAGATGACTCGGTCACCGCTTTATGATTATATAACCTTGAATTCTTTTTCAAGTTTACAATAACGCCGTGGCAGGGTGGGGATCCTGCCGCTGCGCGGCTCCGCAACTCATTGCGCACTAGTACATGTATTCGCCTAACGCTGGCTGGCAGGCGTGTTTTGCCGTTATATCGCCTTCGCGTTTGCCAGCAGGAATTTTTCAGCTTCGGCGCACCAGATGTTGTTGTTTGCTGCCACGATCTCCGCGAGCTTGGCGAAAACGTGGTCTTCAGAGCCGAGTTTCTTGAAATCGGCGATCGCCGTAAGCGGCATGCTGATCTGGGTGTACATGAGCTTCTTGCCGCCCGGGATGTTGGGGAGGTTGAGGGTCGTTTCAATGACGCTGTCGAGGCCGCCAATGTGCGTGATCATGGATGAGGGATCGACCATTCCCTTAGCCATCACGTCAAGCGCCTCGATCAGATCCTCCGTAGTGCCGCCGCTGTTCGCCGCCACGTGCGTCAGGTTGTAGTGGACGTTGTAGAAGTTGAATTTTGCGCTGAACGCCGGATCGGTCGGACCTGCGAAGAAGTTCAGGCAACCGTCGTACCCGAGTATGGCGCCGCCCTGCTCGACGACCGGGGCGACAGGAGCGAATACGAACACGTCGTTGTAGCCCTTGCCATCGGTCAGTTTCAGCAATTCGGCGACCACATCCGTCACTCCAGCCGTGTTCATGTAGATCAGTTTGACGCCGTTGCGCGCGGCTTCCTCGGGGGAATATATGGATTCGGCGCGCGCCAGGCGGTCTGGGTTGATATCTGTCACTACGAGCAGCTTCGGGCGGCGTGGGCCGTGGAGCGCGAAGTCTATCGCGCCTAGACCCATGGGCCCCACTCCCGCGAGCATTGCCATGTTGCCGCCTTCGCATATGCCCATCTTGTGTTCGTAGCTGCCGGGGCGGGCGTAGTGGTAGTTGACGTTGAACCCGCCAACGATGCAGGACATCGGCTCGCCCAGCGATCCGAAGTAGAATGCATCTCCTTTGTAGTGTAGCAGGCAGTCGCGCTCCATCACTTTAGAAGGGATTACCACGTAAGTCGCCGAGCCGCCGATGTACTCGAAGGAATACCCGGGAGCGGCGTACACGTTGTCGGGATGGTTCATGGCGGGCTGGATCGCGAACTTCTCGCCGGTCTTGAACTGATGCGCCCATTTGGCACCGACCTCCACTATCTCGCCACAGAATTCGTGGCCGATTATGATCGGGTTAGTGGCGACGTTCTTGGGCACGCGTTTATGTGCCTCGCCCTGCTCGGCCGCCTTGTAAGATGACATGCATATGCTGTCTGAAATAACCTTCGCGAGAATTTCGTCGTCTTTGATCGCGGGGAGTTCAAACTCCTCTAGACGAAGATCCCGCTTGCCGTAAAGTCTGACTGCTTTTGTTTTCATAAAGGGTTTCCAATCTGCGTTTTGATGCTTCCGTTTTTTGAAAGGCCGCATCGTACCACAAACGATGTGAATTGTTAACATAAAAATGTCACGATGTCGCATCGGATTCCGGGTTTTTCGCAATAAGTGACATTAGTGGTGCGCTAAGACCGCGGCTTTTTCAGCTTGGAAAGTGGGTTGTATCCAAATGCTTGCAGTTCAAGCGGTTGCAGCGTTGTCAAACCGCTTCTTGTCTCCAAACCAGTGTTGTGGTAGAATGTTCGGCCGGTTCAAATTAACATCAAAACAACACGAGAATGAACGCGAAAAACCCATCCGAGCGCCGTGCAAACATCAACCAGCACATACAATCCAGGGGAGAGGTCACCCTCGAGGAGCTGCATGAACGCTGTCCAGAGGTTTCAAGCATGACGATCCGTCGCGACCTCGAGCATCTGGAGCGCGACGGAACTATCGTGCGCATCCGGGGTGGTGCCAAGTCCATCGCGCAACTATCCATTTTGAAAGAGGCGGCGTACACGCAGCGTCAGGCCGCCAACACCGAGGCGAAGTTCGATATAGCCGACAAGGCCGCGCGGCTCCTCAATCCCGGCCGCTCAATCTACATCGATTCCGGAACCACCTGCATGTGTTTCGCGCAGCGCCTTCCCGACCAAAACTTTTTTGTGCTGACTCCCGCGCCCAACATCGCGCTAGAACTCGCCAAAAACCATGGAGTCAAAATCAACCTCACGGGCGGACAGCTCAACCGCGACACGCTCACGCTCTCCGGCTTCAACGCCGTGGAATATGTAAAGACGCTCAACATCGAAATCGCCTTCATGGCAGCGAGTGCGTTTTCGCTCACGAGCGGGTTCTCGTGCGGCGACTACTACGAGGCGGAGCTCAAGCGTCTTGTGATCCGCCGCGCGCAGCATGTAGTTGTGCTCATGGATTCCACGAAGCTCAAAAGCAGCATGCCATACACCTTCGCGCGGATTCGCAATGTCAATGCGCTCGTCACCGACGCTCCGTTGCCGGAGGATTACCAGAAAGCGCTCCGCCAAGCGCGTGTGGCAGTTTACTGAGCCGCTGTCTGTTACCGTCTGTCTAGGGCGTTTAGGAAATCCTCGAGCCAGTATGCCGGACCGTCATGTCTTGCGAAATGTTCGTCGATGCTGGATTCGTCGTGGCAGTCCGACCCGCCTGTCCGGAAAAGGCCGTGGCGCTCGCAATAGGCGCTGTAGCGCTTGCCGTATTCCGGAGGCACGCCCGGATGCGCGCACTCGATTCCGTCCAGCCCGCATATTTCGCGGAGGGCGTCCATGCGCCTCGGATCGTGTCCGAGGAAATAGCCATATGGGTGCGCGATCACGATCATGCACTCCGCGTCTTTCAATGCGGGCACGACATCGGAAACGGCGGGGTATGGCGGCAAAGCCGCCACCTCTCCTAGGCGCTGCATGAAGTGGCCGTACTCCTCCGGGCCGTTTATGAACCCGTTGGCGAGAAAATGATCGCGCAGCACATTGTTGCGGACGTGAGTGGCGCCCTGCGACGCAATGGCGCGCGCGGGGCGGTAGGTGGCAAGCAGATCAAGCCTCTGTTCCTCGGTGAACGAAAAACCCAGAGCGCGCATTCCCCCGCTTATGGCCGAGCCATAATCACGCTGCCACCGTCTATATAAGTCGAAGACAGCCTCCAAATTGGCCGGGATGGGGTCCGGCAAGCCGTAGCAGAGCAAATCAATTGGGCCGTATGTCGTTTGAACGGTGATTTCCGAGGCTCTGATTACCCGGATTTCCGGGTAACCGCGCGCCTCCGTTTGCACCTCGTCCAGGCCGTCCGCCAGATGGTGGTCCGTTATGGCAATGCAGCGGACGCCTAGTCGGCGCGCCGCCTTGAAATACGCCGCAACGGAAGCCGTGGCGTCGTAACTCCATCCGGTGTGAAGGTGCAGGTCGTAAACGGCGGTTTTCTGTGTCATGGTGTCATACCATTCGCGTGTCGTCCTCCGTGCGGTCCCATTCCTCGAAAAACACCTCTGCCTCGTCACGTGTTCGTATGTCTTTTACGCCATCCACATACAGCCAATGGCGATCCCATCGCCTACGGACTTTTCCGAAATCGGGTTTAAGTTCCAGGTCCAACAATTATTTGGTTTTAAGGAGAGATGCGGCGGGCTTGTCCATGAAGAAGGCCGTGTCGGGGTGCTTCTGCAGGATGGATGCCGGATGCATGTTCGTTATCTCGCCTTCTATGCAGTCTTTGACTGCCTGGGCCTTGCGCTCGTCAGGAACTGTGCAGACAATCGTTTTGGCCGCCATGATCTGGCTGATGGACATCGAAATCGCCTGCTTGGGCACGTCGGAGAGTGTCTTGAACCAGCCTTCGCCGAGTTGCTGGTTGCGGCAGGCGGTGTCGAGATTCACTACAAGGTACGCCTTCTTCGTTTTGAAATCGGCTGGCGGATCGTTGAACGCGAGGTGTCCGTTTTCGCCGATGCCCACGAACGCGACGTCGATCGGGGCGGCTTTGATGAGCTTGCCGACTCGGACGCACTCGGCCTCGGGGTCTCCCTCGCCGTTGATGTAGTGGAATGCCGCGGGGGGGAGGGGGAGTTTGGAGACGAAGCGCTTCCAGAGGTAATGGCGGAACGACGCGGGGTGAGAGATCGGCAAGCCCACATATTCGTC
>JALHHX010000214.1 GCA_022837245.1 Lentisphaerota bacterium | reverse complement strand
TTGTAAGAGCGATGTCGTTGGTGCGAATGTTGTCAACCAAGGCGTCGATTGAGCGTTTGCGAAACCTTTGGGGGATCAAGTCAAAGTGTAAGGCCAGAACATGCGCTGTTTGCGTGTCCACAACACATCTTCCGTTCGTGGTGAAAAACTCTTTACCAAAGGCGTCTTTGATTTCTCCTAGTAGATTTGAAAGAGCGACCATGCCGTTCTTATCTTCCAGAGCTTGTGCCGCTTTCAAGGTCAAATGAACTGAATGAGCGTAATATGCAGAGGCGATGTAAAAATTATCGGTCCCGTCCGCAGGGGCAGGGCTTTTCAGGTTCTTGTAGTTGTCCAGCGCATGCCAGTCGCCATATTGGAATCCAGAAAGAATAAGTCTTCGGGCGCCGTTTTCATCGTCACGACGCTTCAGACGCCGCACCCATCCCAACATCGTTTCGTAGTGTTTGCGGAGCAGTGCCTTGTCACCAGAGTACAGGTAAACAGTCCACGGGATCACAGTTGCGGCATCTGCCCATCCTGAAGGGTCTGGGGAGGTTCTCTTTTCGAGCCACGCCATGAGGGATGGAACGGCGACAGGCACCCCGCCTTTGTAGAAATGTTGTTCCAACGATAGGTCTTCCATGTATTTCGCAAAAAAGGCGGTGCAGTCCATGTTGAAACATGCAGTGCCGGCAAATATCTGCGCATCACCCGTGAAGCCGTGACGCTCATCGCGTTGCGGGCAGTCGGTAGGGACGTCTATGAAGTTTCCATTTTGACTCCATAGCGCGTTAGAAAAAAGTTTGTTGACTTTGCGGCTTGAAGTTGTGAGTAAACCTGTCTGATCAAGATCGGAGTGTATTGGATACGCTTTAAAATCGGTTGCAGTTGTTCCCTCCGGAAGGTCGTTAAGCTTGACATGGCGAAATCCATAGAATGTGAAATGTGGTCGCACCATTGAGCCAGCGCCGTTCGAAGTGTAGGTGTATTGTGCTTCTGCGGCGCCAATGTTTCCACGGTAGAAATTGCCGTTCTGCAAAAGTTCGCCGAACTGCACGCTCCAAGTTCTGCCTTAGTGGGCGCGATTTTTGACTTCCAGCCATCCGGCAATGTTTTGCTTGAAGTCCAGCAAGGTCTCACCCGCTGGAGTTTGGATTATTTTAGGACTTAGCGCCCTCTGTTTTATGATTTGGGGAGAAAACCTGTCGTGAATAGGACCGACTGCGTCATCCTTCGGCTTGAATATGACAGCGGCCTCCCACTTGCCGTGGCAGGAGCTAGGAGTTGAGCATTCTGGAATTTCCAGCCGGGCGTCGTAGTCCTCGCCACAGTAGATGCCGCTCTTGATAACTAGTGAGCGAGCGCATTCCCATGAATCTTCGGTCGATGCGACGAGCCTGTCCCCGCCAACAGTCATGGCTCAGATCTCGCAAATCGCCGTCGTCGTCTTCCCGTACACGCTTGTTCCAGGCCAGCCCAGTCCGGATGCGTACCATCCCGGCCCTATGTGCATGCAGACGGTGTTCCGGCCTTTTTGGAGCAGTTTGGTGATGTCGAACGTCTGCGCTTGCATCCTAAACGGATACGAATGATAGCCGGGGAGCAGCACTTCGCTAGTTGCCTTGCGTCCGTTAATTTCAAGCTCGTATATGCCAAAGTGCTGAGCAATATGCCCTCCCGGTGGAAAACTCCTCCAATGTGAAGGTTTTACGCACCAGGAAGTGTTTGTTGTCACCATTGAAAGAGGACGTCACCCATTCGGCCTCCCACGGTTCACCCATCTTGCCGGTTTCAAAAAATGCGGAGCCCGTCGCCCGTTCGTTGTTGTCCGCGATGACCTTCACCCGCCAAAAGTAGCGTGTGCGCTTGGCTGGATTGAATCCGGGATAATATGCGAGCGAGCAGATGTCAGACCTTTGGCCGCTATCGAAAACGAAGTCTCTGAACTTGGGGTCTTTTGCGATTTCCACGCGCGCCGACTTTTGTTTGCCTGCGGAGCCAGACTCGGCCACCCATGAAAACGTGAGCGGGGACAAGGCGTTCCCGACAGGGTTTTCGAGGTGATTGGTCTTTAGGTTTCTTATTTTCATGGTTTGTAGGAGGCGAAGCCTATTTAGCGAGGAATGCCGCTCCATTTTTGGGGTGCCGCCCTGATTTTCTTAGCTGGGCTTGGATGACCGCCTTTGCATGGTTCGATAAAACGGGTACCAACAATCATTCACGACATACGCCCGGCGCGCTCGGCATATTCGCGGAAGAGGCCAAGGTATGCTTGGTATTGCTTGTATGACACGCCTGGCGGGGTTTGGTGGTCGCAGCTAATTAGAAAGCCCCCCTTGGCAGCCGTGGGCAAGAGCCTTTCGAATTCCTGTCGCATCGTCGCTTCCCCCTTGTTCATAGTCATTTTGTCGAAGTGTCCGATGAATTTCATATCAGGGTGTGATAACCGCAGCGCCTTTATGTCGACTCCTGCCTGGCGTTCAAGCGGGAGTATGCCTTCGACGCCCGCCGCTTCTAGCCATCCGGCCAATTCCCCGGGATCGCCGTCGGTGTCAACTATCGGTATGATTCCATGTCTCTTCAAGACTGGTATCACAAGGTTGTAATATGGGCGCATGAACTCCTCAAAGAATTCCTCGGACACCATCGAGCCTTTGTTGTAGCTCATGTCCTCGCCGAAAGTCATGAAGTCGGGGGTGCAAATCGAACAGACCTGTTCTATGACAAGAAGAATCCAACCCGCCAGATCTGAGTTGATGCGGTGAATCAGATCAGGTTGGTCGTAGAAAGCATACAGGTGGCGCTCTATTCCAAGCAGTCTTCTCGCGAACCAGAAAAAACCGTCAACCGAAAACCAGAGCACGGAATCTCCTTTTTCCTGCTCTGCCGCCCAGCTCGTCCATCTTTCAGGGTTGACAGGATACGCGGGGTACAAGTGTGGTAGAATGCGTTCGTAGCCCTTTGCGTCCGCGATAATACCCGATCCGTGCGAGACGGGTTTAGGGCATTCCCCGTCGCATACTCCAAACCAATCCTGCCGGTAAATCTCNATTTGTCAACTCCGCCGGAAGCCCTTCCTGATGCCAGCGTTCGATCGTCTTATCCCACCAGCCCGCCCATTCCAACAGCGGTAGACGGTCGAATTGTTTGAAGTTCATTATGGAATGGAACCGTTCACGCGTATTCATGGTAGAACCCAATTAAAAAAGGAAAACACAGGCAGTGTGTCACATACTTTCCGATTTGTCAAACTCCCTGGTAAAAACGCCCGCGCGCCCATTTTTTTTTCGCCTTGACTGCCAAAGCCTAAATATTTAAAATAATGCCCTTGTTTTCGGATGTCTGGGGCTTGTCGCGCGCAGCATCCGGAAGCTGGAAAGCATAACAGCCCACGGAAGCACCGGATTTTCACACAAAACACAACAGAAACAAATAGCAGGAGAGCAACGCAATGGCAATCAAAGTAGGAATTAATGGATTCGGCCGCATCGGCCGCATGGTATTCAGAGCTGCAATAGAAAACTTTTCCGATGACATCGAAATCGTCGGCATCAACGACCTCCTCGATCCCGACTATCTCGCATACATGCTAAAGTACGATTCGGTTCATGGTCGTTTCAAGCACGAAGTGAAAGTCGAAGGCAACAACATGATCGTCTGCGGCAAGAAAATCCGCCTCACATCAGAGCGCGAGCCCACCAACCTTAGGTGGGACGAAGTCGGCGCAGAAGTCGTCATCGAGTCCACCGGCCTCTTCCTTTCCTCTGAAGACGAGACCGATGCCAAGACAGGCAAAGTCAAGCCCGGTGCGCGCTCACACATCAGGGCTGGCGCGAAGAAGGTCATCATGTCCGCCCCTTCGAAGGACAAGACCCCGATGTTCGTCTACGGCGTTAACGACAAAACCTACGCCGGCCAGGACATCATCTCAAACGCTTCCTGCACGACGAACTGCCTGGCTCCTATCGCCAAGGTTCTTGACGATGCGTTCGGTATCAAGCGCGGTCTCATGACAACAGTTCACGCAGCAACTGCAACACAGAAGACGGTTGACGGCCCATCCGCCAAGGACTGGCGCGGCGGCCGCGGCATACTCGAGAACATTATCCCGTCCTCGACTGGTGCCGCCAAGGCCGTCGGCAAGGTTCTGCCACAGCTAAACGGCAAGCTCACAGGCATGTCGATGCGCGTCCCGACTTCTGACGTTTCCGTTGTAGACCTGACCGTCGAGCTCAACAAGCCTGCCAAGTACGAGGAGATCTGCGCCGCCATGAAGAAGGCCTCCGAAGGCGAGCTCAAGGGCACGCTAGGATACACCAACGAGTCCGTCGTCTCGACCGACTTCCGCGGTTGCCCCAAGGCCTCGACGTTCGATGAGAAGGCCGGTATCGCACTGGACGACACTTTCGTCAAGGTGGTCGCATGGTATGACAACGAGTGGGGCTACTCCAACACCGTCCTCAAGATGGTCAAGGTCGTCAGCAGCAAGTAAGACCCCGCCCTTAAGCTTGAAGGCGCGCCCCACTTTGCGGGGCTCCGCCTTCGGGCTTTTTATTTTATAAATTTATCAAATCACAGTTTAAAAGAAGGTGTGTCAATGAACAAGAAGACAATTCGTGATGTGGATTTCAAGGGACGCCGCGTGGTCATGCGCGTGGACTTCAACGTTCCGTTGAAAGACGGCAGGGTTGCCGACGATACCCGGATCACCGCCGCGCTGCCGACCATCCAATACATCCTGGGACAGGGGGCTTCCCTGGTCCTGCTGACCCACCTCGGCCGTCCGGACGGCAAAGTCGCTCCCGAATTCAGCGTCAAGCCCGCCGCCGACCACCTGGCCAGTTTGCTGGGCAAGGAAGTCAAGTTCGCCGACGACTGCATCGGCGACGCCGTCGCAGCTCAAGCCAACGCCCTGAAACCCGGCGAAATCATGGTCTGCGAAAATACCCGCTTCCACAAGGAAGAAGACATGAAGACC
>JALHHX010000213.1 GCA_022837245.1 Lentisphaerota bacterium | reverse complement strand
CACTAGATACTGGGGGAACGTGCCGACCTCGAGGGTGTACGGTCCTTTGCGGAGCCCGAAGAAGCGGCTCTCGGCCTCGGGAGCCGGCAGCTTGTTGCCGAAGCAGTCGTAGTGCTCCGGCGTTGCCGAGGCGTTGAACTGGATGTCGACCTTCGGATCAGGATCACCGGCGGGGATGTTGTTGCCAGCGGTCCAGAGCAGTATCACCTGCTTGTCCTTGCCGGGATAGCGGAAAGCGCGGACCGCGCCGCCCATTCCGAAATCGACGACGCGGGCGCGCTCCTGGCCTTTTACGCTCATTGTGTACTGGCGCAGCGCTACGGCCGCCGGCGTGAGCTGCGTGGCGCGCAGCCACATGTCGTAATACCCCATCTGGTCTGTGAAGTAGTAGAAATTGTGGCGGTGGTCGATGCCAAGCGCGGCATTCTGCCAGGCGTACTGCGAAACGGCGTTCTTTATGATTTCGCGCAGAGCGCCCACATCGTTCCATCCGCGGTGGAAATATCCTGCCTCGGTGAAATGGACGGGCTTGTGGCCGTCGCCGTTCGCCTCTATTATACGGGCCATGCGGCGCATGGACTCGACGCCGTGGCCGTCATCGAAGTTGCCTGCGTACGGGTGGAAGCTGAGTTCGTCGGTCACGTCTTTCAGCCCGAGCTTGTACAGCTCTTCAAGGTAGATCTGCTGGTCTGGCGCGATGCCGCATAGCACGGGGCCGACCACCTTCGTATCGGGCGACACCTTCTTGACAGCCTCGTAGGCAGGCCTGAGGAAAGTGTCTATGTATTCCTTTGGCTGCATCGTGCCGTTCGGCTCGTTGATTATTTCGACGCGCGGTATGAACTCGCCAGCCTCCTTGAAAAGAGTTTCGACGTATGCGGCGAACTTGCCGGCATCCCTGCCTACCGGCGAGCCGTCGATCTGGTATGACACATTCACATCCGTGCCCTCCGCCTGCTCGGCATACTGCTTGGCCTTGCTAGCCAGAGCCCCGCCCGTCTTTTCCAAAATGCTGTGGCGCAGGAGCCCGAGGCCGATGGTGTAGTCCGTCTGCACCTGGTTTTCGAAGCTCTCGCCCATTAGCGGATGGCGCTTGAGACGCGAGAAGACGAGGCGCTCGGAGCCCTCAATCAGAGAACCTTCGGCATCGGTGACTGTGAAAAACCCGCGGTACCATCCGAATTCAGGCACTGGAAGCTCAAGCTTAATCGCGAAAGGATCGGCGTCTCCTGAGAAATCCACAGGCACGGCGCCCGTCGCGACTTCGCGCTCGAAAGCGTCCTCGATGCGGTACTTGACGCTCAAACCCTTCATGCCCTTGACGCGGTCAAGGCTCCCGCGCGGGAACTCGAGATTCACGGTGACAGGTTCGTCGTTCCAGAACACCGCAGGCGTTTTCGACTCCAGAATGCGCATCGGCGGCGCGCCTGGCGTGGCTTTCTCCCCGATCTCGGGGATGAACTGGTAGCGGTACTCGCTGTTGGCAACGAATCCGCCCCGGGAATACTTCAGGCCGCCTATCTGGCCGTTCTCGTTGGCGTTGAATGGATTGCCGGCGCCGGTGTTCACGAGTCCAAGCGAATTGCCGTTGCCGTAGTGGAACTTCACACGCTGCCATAGAGTGCGGCCGCTCAGCGCGGGCAGGGCGATAAGCTCCTTGTACTCAAGGGATCGGGCCGCCTGGGCCGATGGAGCGAGATTGAATACGGGCCCACGGCCGCAAACGCCTCCAACGGTGCCGAGAATGTAAAGGGACATGCTTTCGGGCTCCGCCACGTAACGAAGCGTGTAGGCGTTCTCCAGCGGCTTGCCGTCGCCGTCCACGCCGGACACTCGCACAACCAACTGGTCCGCACCCTCCTGCACAACAGACATCGTCGCTTCTTTAACTTCCGTCAGCGATATGTCCATAGCCTCGACGGCTGGCTCGCCGCCGACCTCTAGCGACAGCAACATGCCGGTCTTTCCATCAACTTTCGCCCGGTAATTATCTCCTTCCAATACGAAGTCGCCCTCGTCTTGCTTAACCCCCGCGGCGGCGATTACAGCCACCATGCACAGGGCCATGCTCAAAGCCATTCCTGTTTTTCGCATTTCTGCTCCTTGTAGGTTCTATAACGCTGGCCGCCATCGCGGTTTCGACTCCGCGCCATGAGACATGGCGACGCCCAGTCGTTATTCATGTAATTCCGTAAAGTCTAGACGAGACCCAGCTACAAGTCAACCCGTTAATGTACAAAAAAAATACCAATTGACACAAAACGCCCATTTTAGTACTTTTTTGTCCAGTCATTCGCGGTTCGAGGCTTGATTGCGGTTTTTTCCACGATCTGCTTCGATCCGCTGGCCTTTGGAAATTGAAAAACGGAGTTATCTTGTGAACGACAACATTGCTGTATGCGACTCGCCCCGCGCCCGCATCATACGCACCGTGCGCAGCTGGATTCAGGACGGCAAACTGCGCCCGGGAGACGTGATCCCCACCGAGCTCGCGCTCTGCGAGCGCTTAGACATGTCACGCGGCACTGTCAGAGCCGCGCTTGCTGAATTGACCGATCTTGGGTTGCTTGTGGCAAAAAAAGGCTGTCGTAGAATCGTTGCCACGCCTGCACAGCCAATATCGGCCACTATGCGGCGCACAATAGTGTTAATATCCGGCCTCGAGGAGCCGGTTGGCGACTGGCAAGAGACGACCGGCAGGTTGCACGCCATAGAAGGCAGCGCTTTGCGAGCAATTCAGAGTGAGGACTACTACGGCCTCTCGGTCAAGCCAGACGCTCTTGGTGAAAATGAACTTGCTGATCTGTGCAATGACCACCCTGCCGGGGTTCTGATCCCCGACCCATACGCCACCCGTCTGGCAGCAATAGGCGTGGCAAAGATGTTCTCTAAAAACGGGATCCCAGTTGTTTTCAACGCGGATGGCGGTAATGTCGATGAGTTCGACCGCGTAGTCTCCGACCAGCGGAGTTCGACCGCGTAGTCTCCGACCAGCGCCTCGGCGCCAAAAAAATCGCCCAGGCGCTTATAGAGCGCGGTTGCAAACGCATACTGCGCCTTTGGACCCGCGAACCGGAGCTCTACTGGATACGCGCGCGCAACACCGGTTTCGAGGAAACAATGAATGACGCCGGGATCAACCCCATGCCCCCAGTGCGCGTCCTTGGTCTTCCGAACATCAAGAAGCCGACACGCGAGACATTTGAAAGCCAGACGAGGCTGTTCGCCGGGTTCTTAATTGAGCATCTCGTAAAAAAAACACATCGACCGGACGCCATCATGGTCACCTCCGATGCTGAAGTCCCAGCCGTCTCCGGTGCCTGCCGCATCCTCGGGCTCACCCCCGGCAGCGATATCCTAATAGCGGGATTCGACAATATGTGGAACCGTGTTCCGGAGCGTCAGTTCGAAAACACGCCGCCCGCTTTTTCGGCCGACAAAAACAACGTCCGCATAGGCGAGTCGATGGTTCAACTTCTCACCGCGCGCGTCAACTGCGAACTGCCCAGGGAACCGCAGCGGATTGTCGTCGAGCCCGACTTGACAGAACCTCATATCTAGGCAGCTTGCCAACTACATAAACCCACACGACACCGGCCCCACAAAAATGCCTTTCGCAAAATCACTTGTCAAACAACTCAACGGCGTTCCGGTGCTTCATATCGACGACGTCCCATTCCATGGGATGACGGCCACAAGCGTCGCCTTCCAAGACCCAGAGGTCGTCCGCGACTTCACCGAATCGGGCGTCGAGATAATGATGATATGGATAGAGATCGGCATCAAATGCTGGAAGGCGCCCGGCGTGTACGATTGGACATACGCCGAGGAAAAGCTGCGCCACTTTGCAAAGAACAGCGGCGACACTAAGTGGATAATTCGAATCCGCCTCGGCCTCTTGGCGCGCTGGTGGGCACACGAACACCCGTCTGAAGTGCACAACCCCCCGGGCGAAAACGCCGGCAAGCCCGACGAGGGCCTCGCCGTCGCCAACGTCGCTTCATCCGTCTGGGCTGGGGATGTGTGCGGAATCGTCCGTGATTTCGTCACTTGGCTGAAGGACACCGAATGGGCGCCGCGCATTGCCGGATTCATGCTTAACGCTGGATCGACCGAGGAATGGCTCATATTCGACGTCGATCGCACCACGCGAGGACAGTACCACCCGGTTTACACGCGCGAATTCCGCAAATGGCTACGCTGCAAATACAACGGCGACGTCAACGAGCTTCGCGCCTCCTGGAAAACGCGCGAGGACGACTCCTTTGACCGCGAGCTGACCTTTGAGACGGCTTCCTGCCCCGGGGGACACCACCGCAAGGGCAGTCATATATGGGGCCCCTACTCGCTGCGCGACCCCGCAGGAGACCAGCGCGCGACCGACTATTACCGCTTCCTGAACGAGACGCTTGCCAAACACTTAATCGCCATCTGCCGCGCCGCCAAGGAAGCTGCCGGAACGCCCATCGTGTGCGGCGGCTTCCATAGCTACCTCTGGTGGGAGACTGGCGTTTACAGCTACACGCAGGAATACGGCCACACGCTAATCCAAATCCTGAATGAAAGTCCGTGGGTCGATTTCGTCTCTGACATCACTTCCTACGACTGCCGATACGCCGGCGGCCCCTCTGGATACCTCGGTCTACCCCACAGCCTAAACCTCAACAACAAGCTCCACTACACGGAGGTCGACCTGCGCACCATCGCCGGTCTGCCGGAAAAGTGGCGCATCGCGTGGAAAAGCGCTGACACTTCCGCCATCCCCGCCCGCCAGTCAGAGCCGGTCATCCCGGAAAAAGTCTGGAACTGGAACAATGGCTATTGCGGACGCGACGAAGACGAGCAGCTCGCCCTCCTGCGGCGCGAACAGCTCCACAACCTCATCACAGGCACGCCATATTGGTGGTTTGACATCGGCGGGCACCACTACCAGCCGCCGTTTATCAAAAAAGGCCTCAAACAGCTCAGCGACATCGGCAAGCAGTCCGTGCAATGGGATCGCCGCCCAATCGCGGAGGTCGCGTTCGTCTGCTCTGAAGACACGCCTATGCGCCAGGCCTCCATGAACGGCGAGCTACTGCGCTTCGAACTCGAAAGTGCGCACGGTCTGCTCATCGACCTGTGCGCACGCAAATGGGGTCTCGCGGGCTTGCCGTACGACACGTATGAGCTCTACGACCTAAACCACCGCAATTTCCCTGGCGACCAGTACAAGCTCATCATTTTCGTGAACTGCGCCGACGTCTCTGAAAAAGCCGCCGGGGGAGTGCGCCGCTGGCAGAACAACGGCCGCACAATGCTCTGGACTTATGCAGCCGACGTATTCCACGGCAACAAGATAGCCCCGGAGCTTGCTGAAGAAGTCACCGGCATTCGCCTCGGATGGCGAAACCAGCGCCAAAACATCCACGTAAACATAAAGGGCTCTCATCCACTCTGCCAAGGTGGCGAAAAACTGGATTTCGGTACAGAAGGCTCTGTCGGTCCCGTGTTCTTCGCCGATGATCCACAAGCCACAGTGCTTGGCACGCTTCGTGAAGGCGGAGAGGCCGCCTTTACACTTTGCGACCATGGCGAATGGCGCAGCTTATACCTTTCGATGCTTAACTTCGGACCAGACCTATTCCGCAACATTGCGCGTTTCGCGGGCGCACACGTGTGGTGCGACAGCGACGATGTCGTTTACGCAAACAGGTCTATCCTATGCCTCCACACGGCAACCGGCGGCTCCAAGACAATCCAACTCCCCCGCCCTGCATACGTCACAGACTTGTGGACAGGTGAACGCTCTTCCACAGCAGTGGAATCGATTCATGTCAATGGCCCCCACTTCCGCACCTTTGGCTGGCGGACAGAGTACGTTTGAGAAGGTGTCAGGCAGTTGCCATAGGCAGCCACAACTAAAGACCGGACGCCCGCCCCTGAGCATCCC
>JALHHX010000212.1 GCA_022837245.1 Lentisphaerota bacterium | reverse complement strand
AATTTGTCCATCGGCATCCGCGACCGGCTGTTCGATAGGACCATGAGCCCTTTGGGCCGCCTCCTGGATTGGCTTGCATGGAAATACCAGGTCCTTTTCATCGTGAGTGCCGGCAACCATGCACACGCCATTGAGTGCTCCATATCGCATGCTGAAGCGGCAGGTGTTACCGCTCGGGATTTGCAGCCTCACATCATCCGTGCAGTGGCTTCTGATGCGCGCCACCGAAGATTGCTCTCTCCGGCCGAGGCCGTGAATGTCCTGACCGTCGGAGCCGTCCATGACGATGCCTCTTCGGGCCCGTCAATCCCAGGGACGATTCAGCCTTACGCTGATGATGGGCTTCCAAGTGTCATCAACGCCCAGGGCATGGGATACCGGCGCGCAATCAAACCCGAGATCCTGCTGCCAGGTGGTCGAGTTGTCCTTCGTGGAAGTCTGGTACCGGGCACAAATGCTCAATTTGAGGTTTACACCCAGACACGAAAGCCCGGGCAATGCGTGGCTGCTCCGGGCCCGACATCGGGTGACCTCTCGTACGCCTGGCACACTCGCGGCACGAGCAACGCCGCTGCTCTTGCAAGCCGCGCGGCCAGTGGTCTTTACGACGTGCTGAAAGATCTCCGAGACGAGCCCGGCGGAGAGATGCTTGACCTTGTGCCAAACGCCATATGGCTCAAGACCTTGCTGACGCATGGGGCAAGCTGGGGACCTGCGGGTGACGTCTTGGAGCAAACGTTGCGGACTCCCGAAAACAGCCGCCAGTTTAGAGAATGTGTAACGCGTCTCTTGGGATATGGTCTTTCGGACCCCGGACGTGTCAGCGAATGCACAGAGCACCGGGTAACCGCTTTGGGAGGCGGTTTGCTTGGTAAAGACCAGGCTCACATTCACAGATTTCCCCTGCCGCCCTCTCTCAGCGGGAAGCATTGCTGGCGGCGACTGACGATCACTCTTGCATGGCTAACCCCAGTCAATGTATGGCACCAGGCTTGGCGCCGGGCAGATCTTCGTTTCTCCCCGCCGACAAGGGCGCTTCAGGTTGTACGGAAAGAGGCGGACATGCACGCTGCGCAGCGAGGGACAGTGCAGCATGAGATCCTGGAGGGTGAAAAGGCTGCTGCCTATGTTGAGGGTGCGAATCTGGAAATAGAGGTAAGTTGCCGGGCTAAGGCAGGAGTGCTGGAGCAACCGGTACCTTACGCACTGGCTACTACGGTTGAAGTGGCTGAAGAGGTCGGAGTCGACATCTACGATGAAGTCAGGGTCCGCGTACACGCCGCACGCGTCCGGGTCTCTTCTTCGGCGTAGTCGCTCGGAAAAACAGAATCGCTGCTGAAAATGTTGCATTGCTTCGCAAAGGGGAGCTGATCCGAATGGATACAAAACTTCTTCAAAAGCACATCTCGGAATACATCAAGAGCATAAAGACTGATAAAGCCACGTTTGAGCAAGACCAAACCGAACGTGCCGAGAGAGCGGCATATTACCAGAGCTGGACACCCGAAAAACTCGGTTCCATGACGGAAGAGCAGTTCTCTGAATTCATGGTCAAACTGTGGGCCATGTTGATCTGGGGGAATAAGAAATATGTGGTTGACAAGCTCATTTCAGACAACTCCTTCCCGAAGTTCAGCAATTCCCGGTGGAGCGAGTAAGATCAATTCACCCAGTGGCATGAGGGTGAAAATGTAACAGTCGTTGCCAAGAGAGCAGCCCGAACGTCAGCTTGAAACGCTCCGGCGCCCGGAATTTGGTCTAAACCCCCTGCTTGTTGCCCACGAGAGGCAACAGATCGCCATTGCTGCCGGTTGGCGGCCGTAAAGCGGGGGATGGATCGGCGATGTTGTGCACCCTTGATGTGCCATCAGGATGTATCCTGTGTGATGACAGGCTCTTGAAGCACGAAGCCGTGAAGGATGGCACGATAGAGCATCTCCATGGATGTGAGCTTGAAGCAGTGAAACAGGGAGCGCATCTGCTCCCAGAGGGCTTTCTTCGATCCAACCTTTTTGAGAACGGCCTGAAACAATGCACAACAGAGCTGCTGCGCTTGGTCGACCAGGAAAGCCAACATCGTCATTTTCACAAAGATCATGCTCAGATATTGTTTGCCGAGGCCGTAGTTATGCTCGAGATGGTACCCCTGGTTTTTCAGGGTGTTGAAGGTTTCATTCTCGATTTTCCAGCGAGCGCGGCCGGCTCGCATGATCCGGTAGACACTCTCCTTGGTCAAAGGGATGTCGGTGACCCATGAGAAGCGTTTCGTCTCGCCACCGGTGACCTGATAATATTCAAGGAGATTGACCAGAACATCCCCGTGTGAGGCGTTGATGGCCAGCCCGTTGACCCAGTGGAAAAAATGGTACCGGTCAGGATGCTTGGGGTCCTCGATAATGAGATGCTCTGCCTCGCGCTTGTTAACGATCTCATCAAAGTGGGTAAACAAGTGAGCATGGTCCGAGTCCTTCACTCCGAGGATAAAATGGTAACCGTTTTCCTTGAGGAAGCGGATGTAGGGACCGTTGGGACTGATCGCGTCCTGGGCTACAACGATCTTGAGATGGGGATGTTCCGCCCGGAATTTGGTGAGGAATCGCCTGCTGGCATTGAGTTCACAGTCGTTTTTCAGCGAACCGTCCTGGCGCGAGATGATCTCGGGAATCAGGGGGATCACTTCCTTGCGTTCAGGATGGACCAGGGCGGCTCCCAACATTTGCAGATAGTAGCTGACTTTGCCGTCAGCACTGATCTTTTGCTGGCAATGCTCGGAGAATAGCTTTTCCGATGAGAAGTAACCCGTTCCGTCCAGGGGCATGAGGTAACCCTCATCGAGGTATTGCATTTCCTCCAGAGCTTTGCCCCTTTGCAGAGCGTTGAGGACGTTGTTATGAGCGGGGCGCAGCTCGTCAGGGGGTAGCGGATCCAGGATCGTGCGCATTTGCGTGTCACAGGGGATCGCCTTCAACTTATAGACGGTCTTGAGATTGTGCCCCTGGGTCCTTCGCCGTCGTTCAAAGGCGAGCATGGAGGGGTCTTTGAGAGAAAACATGGC
>JALHHX010000027.1 GCA_022837245.1 Lentisphaerota bacterium | reverse complement strand
GTAATCCCGTGTTTTTTCACAAGATTACAATAAACGACTCGGACTCCAGCGCAATAGTCCCGCGAGGGAACCGCAGTTGCGGCGAGTAAAATTGGGGAAAGTCCACTTGTAGAAGAATTTGTAACTACCGGGAAGCTTTATAACAATAGGCGTCCCCCATTTTTAGCGTTTTTCTGGAAGCCGTCCAGATGCACAATCAAGCGTCTGCCTTTTATGAGGTGTTGTGTGCCTGCGGCTCACGGGTGCGCAGAACGGGGCACTCTCAAACACCACGCTGTAGGCGCGCCTGGCTATGCCCGTATCGCCTAGATGCGCGGCCGCGTAGCAAGAGTTTAGCGACGTCGCGTCTTCGCGTGATATCTTCAAGTAGCAAGGGCTTTGGCGCTCTTAGCGAGCCTTGCAGTAAAAGCCTCTAAACGTTTTTACGCTCAAAGAGGGCGAATACAGCAAAGAAAATTACGGCGAATACTGAAATTACGATCCAGGGCGAGACGCCTAGTGTTTCGGGCCAACCGATCTTTCCAAAGTCTTTCCATGCAAGAACGGTGTTGCTTAGCATCGGATAGATTTCGGCAAAGATCATAGCGCCCACCAGCATCCCAAATATCACGAACAACGCATGCAAACGCCCTTCGCCCAATGCGCCGACGGCTGTGCCCGGGCAATAGCCCGCAAACGCCCATCCTGCTCCAAAAAGAGAGGCTCCTATAACGATGCCACCTACGTTCATCGGTTTGTGCCCTAGTTCTACTAGGCCTGCGCCTTTCAGGATTGCCACGCCTACCATGCCAACGAGAATGGCCGACATCATGAACTTAAGAATGGTCATGTCTTTAAAGCGCATCGCTGCGATCTGCTTGTCAAACCGCAATGCGCGCGATTTCTGCAGCAGGATGCCGAAAATAATACCAGTGATCAATCCAAGAATCCGTTCATTCATGAGCGCCTCCTATCATAAACAAGCCATGCCACAACAACTCCTACGCTGAAAAACAGCGCAAGCGCAAAGAGCGAACTTACAGTAAGCTGCATCATCCCGCCCAGACCGTGGCCGCTTGGGCAGCCGTCGGCAAGACGGGCGCCCATCATCGCCACGATGCCGCCAAGAAATCCGCCTATCGCGCGTTTGCGGGTTGAGCCGCCAAAACGCTCCGCCCAAGTTGGCGGCACGGTCTCCAGCTTGAAACTGTGGTCGGCAATTGATGACGCCAGGGCGCCGAAGAAAATGCCCACTACAAGCATGAACTGCCAATCGACCTTGATCTTTGTCTTTGTGAAATAGTCGTTTGTCGAAACGTGTGTCGGAGCGACGACCTTTTCCATGAAACCGGCAGTTCGGACAAACGTTGTCGAAGTGCCGAGGTAGTGTGATTTTTTTGTATCTGTAAGTTTTGATGTCGCAAGCACCGCCGCCACCGCCATGACGCCCACAAGCGCCCCGGCGATGTAGGGATTCCATGCCCCATCCTTGGTTTTCCATTTAATCATGTTCTGCTCCTTTCTTGTATTGAGAGGTGTCTTCCCACGCAAGGTGCTACGTCCCGAACCTTTGGCAGACGGAACTGCGCACTCCACATTAACGTGGTTTCATTATGGCACACAAATGGAGGGAATGCAAGAATTCAGAATGTGCCCAAGGCTTTTCATTTGCTTTTACCCGGAGCCGATGGCATACTTCCGCCGTGCTGGGATCGAATAGAATTTGTTCAACAAAATGGAGGCATTATGGACTATCGCCTGAAACCGGTTGTGGGTTTGATCGACAAAGTCAAATATTCTACTGCAATCAAATTATGCGTAATTGGGTTTGTCATGCTCGTCCTGCAAATCCCCATGCTGATGGTGGAGGAATTGAACTGGGACCGCCAGCAGAGACAGAATTCCGTGGGAGGCGAAATAGCAGAAAAGTGGGGTGGAGAGCAGACTGTCGGAGGTCCTGCGATTGTCATTCCGTTTGAGACAATCGTTAAAACCACAGAACGTAAAGATGACGGAACCGAGCGCGAAATAGCAAAAACGTCGATCGTATGGCAGACAATTCTGCCAGATGCCCTTGAGATCGATGGCGTTGCCACTCCAGAAGTACGGGAACGAGGGATATACCAAACTGTTGTATACCAATCCAGCATCAAGATGCGTGGACGTTTCGTCATTCCTGAAGGACCCGCCGGAGGTGTTTTGATGACGAACGGGATTCGTTGCGCAATAGCTATCAGCGATATAAAGGGAATAGGCTCTGTGGCAGGCAATATGAATGGCAAAGACTGCTCGTTTCTTGCCGGGGTTGACCAGAATTTCTGGTTTAGGTCGGGTATGGCGGTTGTTGCTGACGATATTGCGTCGATAAAGCCCGGGAGTTCGATAGATTTTGAGTTCTCAATCGGGTTGCAGGGCAGTTCGGGATGGTTCTTCCTGCCGCTGGGTAAATCTTTTATAATGAACTTAAAGGCTTCGTGGGGGAGTCCCAGTTTCGCTGGTGGTTTTTTGCCCGTCGGGCGGGAATTGGCTGCGGACTCTTTCACTGCACGCTGGGAAACATCAGAGCTTAATCGCCAGTATCCTCAAAACTGGACTGGTAAAGCGTATGCTCCCGGAGAAAGAGATGCGCTGGGCGTCAATTTGGTTCTGCCTGCCAATCACTATCAGAAGGTCGACAGGGCGCTTGAATATTCGATTCTCGTAATCATCATTGTAATGCTCACCCTTTTTATTTCCGAAATAAAGTTGAAAGTCTGGATGCACCCCTTCCAGTATTTCGTCGCCGGGTTGTCGCTAGTCATGTTCTACTGCCTGACGCTTTCAATCGCCGAACATGCGGGTTTTAACTTTGCATATGCTGTTTCAGCGATAGTTATTTCCTGCATGATGGGATGTTATTGCGCGGCGGTATTCAGCGGGAAGAAGGCGTCGGTGGTCATAGCCCTAGTAATGCTAGCCTCCTACGGCGTCGTGTATTTCATCCTTCAGATGGAGAACATGGCGTTGCTTTTCGGAACGGCGGTTCTGCTCGTCCTGCTTGCATGCGTCATGGCGCTAACTGGCAATATAAACCGAGTTGCCGAAAAATAAGCCTGCAGCAACAAGCTCTATTCTTTAACTTCGCAATCTGCTACGGCGTCATCGGGGAGTCTCAATGGAAGCCGGGTGGCCGGCCACGTGCTTTTTGAGCTCACGGAAGAACGAAACCCGTCAAGGAAGTTGGCGATGGCTTTGCCTCCGTGAGCACTGCGGTTGCACCACACCGTGCATGCCATGCTGTGCCGGATGGATTCGACGTTGTCGTCTATTGATCCAATCAACTCGCCATACCCCGAATCTGGAAAAATGACGACGCGAAGCGGCGTGCGGTTTTCGGGGCCGTCTTCTCTCGAGATAACGGCAGATGCCCCAACGACCCGCCCGTCTAGCAGGGGGGGGCCAAACAAGATGCATCGTTGCGCGGCAGGTGCCCAACCTGTTCGCCTTCAGGCGTGTAAATTGCAATGGCGTTTGGATCGTATTCGTTATTGCGTTGTCGTTTGGACTTCAGCTCGATTTCGGGAAGAGGCACCGCTTTGTGGTATTTTCGACCGACGATCCATGTTGGTATCCAGCCGAATATGCCTAAGGGTTGCGCGTTAGGTAAATCGTCAAATATGAAACCCGGTGCCACTTTTAGTCCTCCTTGCCGCCGCTGGCTTTAGTGTGCCCGGAAAGTTCCCGTGCGTGGTAGCTGCTGCGAACGAGCGGCCCGCTCATGACGCCGGTGAATCCGAAAGCGATTGCTTCATTGCGCCAAGCGTCAAATTCTTCCGGCGGCACCATCCGCGCCAGTGGCTGGTGCTCTTTTGTGGGCGGGAGGTACTGGCCAATTGTGAGCAAAGACACGCCGGCACGCCGGAGATCGGCAAAAGCCTCTCGCACTTCGTCGTCCTTTTCCCCGAGTCCCAACATAATGCCTGATTTCACGGGTATGCCTTTGCCGAACTTGACAGCGTTGGCGAGAACGCCAAGCGATCGGTCGTATGTAGCCTCGCTGCGTATCGTGGAAGATAGTCGGCGAACCGTCTCGATGTTGTGGTTGAATACTTCTGGCCGGGCATCCAGCACTGTTCTAAGCGGAGTTTCTTCGCCGCCGAAGTCTGGAGTTAGCACTTCCACTCCTGTGTTGGGACATTTGCTTTTAATGGCCAGTATAGCGTCGCGGAAGGCACTGGCGCCGCCATCGGGGAGATCGTCGCGCGTAACGCTGGTGATCACAACGAAGGAGAGTTTAAGGCGGCTTACCGCCTCAGCGAGTCGGTCGGCCTCGTCGGGTTCTGGGGGTGCAGGGTGTTTTCCGGTTCCAATGGCGCAAAAGCGGCAGTTGCGCGTGCAAGTGTTCCCAAGTATGAGGAAAGTGGCCGTGCCGTCCGAGAAACACTTTCCCAAGTTCGGGCAGTGTGCGCTGGCGCAAACAGTGTTAAGTCTCAAATCGGCAAGCACGTCGGTCACGTGTTTGCGGCTGCCTGCACTTGACTTGACCCGCAGCCAGTCGGGGTGGCGGGATTTCTCTTGCGGCATGGATGTTCCTTTGTTATTCCATGCTTCGGTTGCGAACTGTTTCTCTGCAAGAGCGTGTGCTTTAGCGATAATGTCTCCGGATGGCTTCCATTCCGAGAATCCGGCGGGTGAGAACTTAGAAAAGGCGCGAATGATAGCGTTCCGCAGAAATTCCCAGTCGCCTCCCGTTGCTTCGAGGCGCACACTGCCTTGTGTCAGGGTGCCGACCTTGCCACGATATTGCGCCGCACCTGCGTACTTGGAGCCGTCGGAGCCGAGGATGTCGTGGCGCGTAGGTGATTCGAAGCAGCGCATACGGCGCAGATCTACTCCCGTTGAACGTTCGCTTTTGAGATGGAATTCGGTGCCGAGTTGCTTGCCGATCGCGCTGTGTATCAAACGGTAGCTCTCGGGTATCTCCATTTTCGCCATGGCATGTTCCGCGGGGATGATCAGCGAGTATGTCAGATCTTGACCGTGCCACACGACCCCACCACCAGTGGGGCGGCGCACATATTCATGGTCTGACGGTATTTCGGAGGGTCTGAGCTGCGAGCGGCCGAAAGAGACGGCGGGTCTCTCCCAGCGGTATATGCGTAGAACCGGGGCAGGCAGGATGGACGCGCAATCTAGCAGCGCCTGGTCCACCGCCATGTTGAAGGCGGCGCAGTGCGCGCCATCAAGCCAAAGGAGCCAGGGCGCTTTTGACGTTGCCTGAAGTTCCGGATTTTCGACGGGTTGTGCCGGGTTTTCGGTGCCGGCGGGTTCTCCTCTCATTTGAATTCCTTATTGCGTTGCTGTATGAGGTCATGCATGACAGGCCTTTATGTTAGCATAATATAAAAGTCTTGGCAGTCGTGTTTTTATCTGCAGATCCTTCTCGATTGACGGCGAAAGCATGGTGATGGTACTTTGGGCGCATATCCATTTACACGAAAACATCGCAAGAGGTGAGCATGAGCAAGGAAAACGAAGTCCACGATCCAGTTTGCGGGATGAAGGTTGAGCCCGCAAAGGCAGCAGGCCACTGCAGCCACAACGGTGAGGAATATTATTTCTGCTCCACGCATTGCAAGGAGAAGTTCGAAGCCGCGCCCGAATCATACACGGGCGTTAAGCCGCGCCCCGCGTCCGAGCCCGGAAGCGGGGCGTACACATGCCCGATGCATCCTGAAGTGCTGCAAGAAGGGCCCGGCGACTGTCCTAAATGCGGAATGGCGCTGGAGCCGCAGACTGTTTCGGCAGATGACGGGGAAAATCCCGAACTAACAGACATGACTCGCCGCTTCTGGGTCGGGCTTGTTTTCACCATGCCCGTTTTTTTCCTGGCAATGGCGCATATGGTGCCTTCGGTCGACCACAACAGTTTCGTAATGGGGGATTCATCCCGTTGGATACAGTTTATACTATCGACACCGGTTGTGCTGTGGGCTGGTCGGCCGTTCTTCAAGCGCGGTTGGCGTTCGATCGTCACAAGGCATCTGAACATGTTCACGTTGATCGCCATCGGCGTTGGCTCGGCTTATATTTACAGCACGGTGGCGATGTTTGCGCCAAACGTTTTCCCAGTTGCGGCAGATGGTGGAAACCCGGCGGTATATTTCGAATCGGCGGCCATGATAGTCGTCCTCGTCCTGCTTGGCCAGGTACTCGAACTGCGCGCTCGCGCCAAGACCGGCGGCGCCATACGTTCGCTTCTCGACCTCGCCCCGCAAACCGCACGCATTGTCGATGATGGCGAAGAGCGCGAGGTGCCGCTGTCGGCTGTCGCCGCGGGCGCGGTGCTGCGTGTGAGGCCGGGCGGGAAAATACCGGTAGACGGCGTTTTGATCGAAGGCAGGGCGGCGGTTGACGAATCCATGATAACTGGCGAGCCTATCCCTGTGGAGAAGGTGGTTGGGGACGTCGTGACTGGCGGCACGTTGAACACAACGGGCAGCTTCCTGATGCGGGCGGAGCGCGTCGGCGGCGACACGGTTCTTGCGCGCATCGTGCAGATGGTGGGGGATGCTCAGCGCAGCCGTGCGCCGATCCAGGCGCTTGCCGACAAAGTCGCGGGATATTTTGTTCCCGCCGTGCTCGCAGTCGCGGTGCTGACCTTCATAGTTTGGTTTTTGGTCGGCCCCGAGCCGCGTCTGGCGTATGCGGTGGTCAACGCCGTGTCCGTGCTCATAATCGCCTGCCCATGTGCGCTTGGGCTCGCGACGCCGATGTCGGTCATGGTTGGCATCGGGCGCGGGGCGCAAGAGGGCGTGCTAATACGAAACGCCGAGGCCATTGAGATTATGGAGAAGGTGAACACGCTTGTCGTCGACAAAACCGGTACCCTTACCGAGGGCCGGCCTGTTCTCAAGAGGGTGATCGCTGCTGGCGGCTTTGACGAGTGCGAAGTACTGCTTGCTGCCGCGTCAGTTGAGCAGAACAGCGAACATCCGCTTGCCGCGGCCATTATCGGTGGTGCGAAGGAGCGCGGATTGCAATTGGAGTCCGTGGTGGATTTCGAATCCTTCACGGGGGGTGGCGTGGTCGGTGAAGTCGGTGGACGCCGGATAGCGGTTGGCAAACCCGCGTTCCTTAAGGTGAGGGGCGTGCCGCGGTTGGAGGACATGGAGTTGCATGCGGCTGAGTTGCAGTCGGAAGGGGAGAGCGCCATGTTCGCAGCGATAGACGGCAAGGCGGCGGGCGTGCTGGCGGTGTCTGATCCCATAAAACGATCCGCACCGGAAGCGATCGAAGAGCTTCATCGTCTGGGGTTGAAAGTCATAATGCTCACAGGCGACAACGAGCGCACCGCCAACGTCGTCGCGGCAAAGCTTGGCATAGACCACGTTGAGGCCGGTGTCGAGCCGCGGGACAAGCACGAACGGGTCCGGCAGCTGCGTGATCAGGGGAGTGTCGTTGCCATGGCGGGCGATGGCATAAACGACGCTCCGGCGCTAGCGGCTGCGCACGTTGGCATCGCGATGGGCACTGGCACCGACGTCGCCATAGAGAGCGCGGGTATCACGCTTGTCAAGGGCGACCTTCGCGGCATTGTCAAGGCGGTCAAGTTGAGCCGCGCCATGATGCGCAACATCCGCCAGAACTTGTTCTTCGCCTTCATCTACAACCTGCTTGGCGTTCCTATAGCGGCCGGCGTGTTGTATCCATTCACGGGGATGCTGCTGAGCCCTGTAATAGCCGGCGCGGCAATGAGCTTCAGTTCTGTATCCGTCATCGCAAACGCGCTGCGTCTGCGGCGCCATCCGCTGTAGCATGGCATGCCGGGCCTATGTTTTCGGAGTCCTCCACTGGCTTGTGGCGGGGTGTGGACTCTTCCACGGCATCCCCTCGTGACGAAGCTTTGAGGCGGTGGTCTCCAGTCGTGTAATGTTTTTTCATTTTTCATTTGAATTTGGTTGGGCTTTCGGGTAGTATAGCGGCTAAACCAATGGCAGAGTAGGTTTCATTTCTGTCTTGAGGTCACGATAAAGCGAAAGGAATGGACGATATGAAAAGATTTAAGACATGCTTGCCAGCCTTTATGGTGGTTGGTGTTGTGGCGTTGTTTTCTTTCAGCGACATCTTTGCGCAGGCACCTGCGCCCGGTACTGCCGCCCCGGCTGCGAGTTTGTTGCGCATCACCGACATGACGAAGTTGGGTAAGGACGCGTTGCAGCGCGCCCCCAGTCTAGGCAACAGGAGTCCCAAGGGCAGAAACTGGGGAGTGTTCGATGTTGAGTTCGAGACGTACCCGCAGTGGATTGACGACATGTCGATTACTTTCACGGTGATGGTCGACAATCCGCGAGCAACAGAAAACGAGAAGAGATTTTCGGTCTTCAGCGTGACTTCGCTTTACAGGGATGTCGCAATGGGGCGCGACCACAAGGCGGGGGTTGTTCTTCTGCCGGCAGCGCTGGAACGCTATGGCAACATGATTGGGTTCGCCGCCCAGCTTTACGTGAACGGCGAGCTTGTGGGCGAGGCTGGTGTTGGCGATGGCCTTCTCCGCGCCCAGGATAAGTGGTGGGCCAACCCGCAGATTGTGAGCGCTCCGAACGTGCAGAAGCTCGAGGGTTATCTGCTTGAGCGGTCGAAGTCGATCTTCGCGCTCGTAGACCCTGATTCATATGAGGTAAGCCGGTAGTGTCCTCGAAAAACAGACTGCTTACCCTGGACGTTGGATCCAGCAAGATCGTACTCGCCGAGTTCACGGTGGGCGGAAATGCCGTGCCGACGCTGACGCGATATGCCGTGAAGGAGCTTGACTCCCTGTCCCAGGAAGCAAGTGTGCGTTCGCTGTACTCGGTTTCCGGCGACGTCCGCGACATGATGATAGAGAACGGCATCAGGCCGGCTCCGATGTGCGTCGCGCTTTCCGGCCAGGCTGTCTTCCCGCGTTTTGTCAAGCTGCCACCGGTCGGGCAGGATAAAATCGACGAGATGTTGCTGTACGAGGCCCAGGAGAATCTGCCGTTCCCCGTCGAGGAGGTGGTTTGGGACTATCAGGTGGTTGCTGATACGGAAGTCGAGCTCGACGCGCTTATCGTGGCGACCAAGCGGGACACGGCGCAGGAGGCGATTCTTTTCGGGGAGCAATGCGGTGTGCGTGTCGAGGTTATAGACGCGATTCCTTTTGCGCTATACAACTGCATGCGTTTCAACTACCCGGAAGAGGGCGGTTGCACCATGCTTCTCGACATCGGCTCCCGCTCGACGAACCTGGTTTTCGTGGAGGGTTCCAAGGTGTTCACGCGCAGCATACCTGTTGCCGGCAACACCATAACCAACGATATCGCGCACGGCCTTGGCATAACGCCCGCCGAGGCCGAGACCCTTAAGAAGGATATAGGCGTGGTGGCACTCGGAGGCAACTACGCCGTAATGGGCGACGAGACAGCCGACAAGATGTCCAAGGTAATCCGCAATGTTGTCACGCGTCTGCATTCGGAGGTGACCCGCTCCATCAATTTCTACCGCAGCCAGCAGGGCGGTTCGGTGCCCAACAAGCTTTATCTGACTGGTGGAGCCTCGCTGACGCGCCACATGGACACCTTCTTCCGCGAAAAGCTTGATATTGACGTGGAGTATCTCAATCCGTTCACAAACGTTCCTGTCGCGTCTGGCTTGGAGGACGATCAGAGTTCGCTCTTTCTTATGGCGCCCACGGTCGGGCTTGCGCTTCGTGGCGGGGTCAAGTGCCCATTGGAGATAAATCTTTTGCCTCCCGAGGTGGTGGACGAGCGCAGGTTTGCGCGCCGGCTCCCGTTCTTCGGAGTGGCGGTGGCGGGGCTGGTCCTGACGCTTCTGTGTTGGTTCGGTTTTGCAAGCATGCAGCGTAGCGTCTACACCGCTCAGCACAACATGGTCAGCCAGCGCATTGACAAATTCCGCGGGCTGCAGGGACGCATTGAGGCGATCAAGGCTGAGACGGCGGAGGTTATGGAAAAGACGGCATATATTACGGAGATGGCTGCCGCCCGGGCATCGTATTCCGAAGTCATCGAAGCCGTGCGAGGCGCCATGATCCCCGGCACCTGGCTTAGGTCTATTTCATTCGTGCAGGACGACGTCGACGGTTCTGCATATGTTGACATAGTGGTGCGCGGGTATAAAAGGGAGCTCGATACGCTCGTCAGCGATAGGGGAGGCTCCGCCTCGGAACTGCTCCTAGCGAACATAAGGAAAAACACGGCGTTTTTCGAGAGCGATGGCTCCAAGGTTGTGGCGGATAAGGTTATCACCGTCGTTTTGCCCCCCGAGAATGTCGAGCTGAGCGTGAGCGAGTTAAGCCTGAGGGTGAAACTCAAACGCAAACCCGGTGTTTTCAATGCCAACTGGAGCGAAAGGATTGCAGGCAAATGAGCAAAACCAGAATAGGCGTGATTGTTGGAGGGGTGATCTCGCTACTCCTTGTGGTTTTGGCGGCGGCGATGACCATCTCGCGCATGGGCAAGGCTTCGACCGAGCGGACGTTAATGGAAAACGCGCACAAAACACTAACCGGGTATTACAACCAGAATCCATTCCCGAGCGAGACTAACATCTCGACAGAGGCGGTCAACCTAGAGGTGATTAAAGAACGTTATTCAGTTCTTACCAGCGCGATCTCATCCAACGCCGTCGTGATCAAGGGAGATTTCTCCCCAGGTGCTTTCAGCACGAAATGCGAGGAGACGGTCGACCGTCTACGTCAGGCCGCGCCTAAAGGAGGCGAACCGGTTATAGCGCCTGACTTTTTCTTCGGCTTCGAGAGGTACGACCGCACCAAGGAGGGCGGCGTTGAGCCAGCCAGAAAGGAAGACGTGCCGCGCCTTTTGCGTCAGCTCGCCATTATGGAGATGCTTGTGCGGGAGCTTTACGCGGCGAAAGTTATTTCGATTGAAAAGGCTCTAAGAGAGGAATTCGATCTGGAAGGTGAAGCGAGAAGAACCGGCGGCATAATCAGGCGCACGCGCCCCACGGCGACTACTGGGAGCGAAGCGTTTTCGTTCAGCCTGGGGGACGACCCCCCCGTAGAGGCGCCGTTTCCGCTTGACAGACAGCGTTTCGGCTTCGTCTTTCTCGCAAAAGAGGCTTCGCTCTTAGATTTCCTAAACCGCATAGATGCCATGTGGCCGTATGCGCAGATAAGCAGCTTTACGATAGTCAAAAACGGAGAGGATGTTGTGCCGCGCGCAGCTGCCGAGGCGCCCACCAGTCCTACGGGCATCAAGGAACCACCTAAACCCAGAACTTCGCGTCTTATGTCGGGGGGGCTTCTCGAAGCACCGGTCAAAGTGGGTGTGCAGATCGATATTTACACTTTCGGGGCCTACGCGGGCGGCGACGCGGCCGCCGTCGATTCGGAAACAGGAGCTGGCGAGTAAAGGCGAGATAACATGGCAAGACAAGAAAAAAGGAACTTTTTCAGAGTATACTACGACAAAATCATTGTCGTGGTTGTGCTTATCGCTTTGCTCCTCTCACTCGCCATACTGATTCGCATGTCGAGCACGCAGCGCGAGATGGAGGAGAGGTTCAAAATAGGGCTTAATACGCTAAGCCCAAAATTTGAATTCGCAGAGGAGACTGATCCCACGCAGTTCAATGCCACGATGGCGAAACTCGTCAACCCGTACGTCATACCGGCGGAAGGCGCTAGTCTGCTTGTCGCGGCAGAACGCGTCTCATGTGTCAACGTCAAATGCATGCAGCCAATCCCAATAGATGCGGATGTATGCAAATATTGCCTCACCGAACAACCTCCGGAAGACGGCACTGAAGGCGGGTGGGACTCGGACGGAGATGGAATGGTGGACGAATGGGAGAGCAAGTACGGTCTAAACTCTGTGGATCCGAGCGACGCCTCAGGAGACCTTGATGGCGACTTCTTCACCAATCTTGAGGAGTTTCGAGCAGGCACTGATCCTACGGATCCAAAGTCACGTCCCCCGCTGTTGGATTTTCTTATGGTGGATAAAATCGACGCGATACCTTTCCCATACGTCCTGCGAAGCAGGACTCTGGCCGGTGCCTCATACGCTTTCGGAGTCAACGAAATCCGGGGCAATAGGACTTATTTCGTGAAGATCGGCGACGAAATCAACGCCTCTGGTTACAAGGCAATCTCCCACACCAATAAGATCGCCATAATCAAGAGATCCGGAGTGCCGGACCGCAAGGAGGAAGTTCCAATACTGAGGGTTTCAAATGGAGAAGAGACTCTGGATCTGCAGCAAGGAGAGCAAAGCCTATGGAACAGTTTCAAGGTAACTTTCGTATGCGACAAAATCAATGGCTTCGAGCCGATAGAGGTAAATAATGACGATAGTTTCGATTTTGACGGAGACTCCTACACGGTTGTCGAAATCAATAAAGACCCCACTTCAAACACGGGGACAGTCGTCATCAAGCAAAAATCCACGCAGAAGAATATAAAAGTCCCGAACAAATAAACAAAAAGACGCAATGAAGTTTGATTTTCAAGGAGCAGCACTCAAAATGAAGAATATAATTAAGGTTTCCAGTGTTTTTACCGTCTTGGCGATGGCTGCCTGCGCAGCGTACTCGCTCGCACAGGATTCGAAAGCGGTTTTGAATGCTAAGCAACTGGGCATTCAGGACCTCGACCTCGACCTGGGGTTGGATGAAGACCTTGTGGTAGCGGAGGAGCCGGTCAAAACCGCAGCTGCCGAAGTGACCGATGCAGCCACTGCTCCGGTCGTGGACGTTCCGGAAATTCCCGTAATCGAGCCGCTGGAAATTGGTGTTGTGCCAGATGTAGAGGAGACTGCGGAGGATATGCCGGAAGTGGTCGCCGAGGTGGTGGCCGGTGCCGAGGAAGAAACTGGGGGGGCTGCCACATTTGTCGACGAAGTTGGTGCGGCGGTCGATGAGCTTGTAGTAGATCCGACAGTTGACACAGCCATGGAAGCCCCCGCAGCCGTCGAAGAAATTGTAATTGAACCCGTTGCTGAAGCCCCCGTTGCCCCGGAGGTCGTGGAAGAGCTTGTCGTTCAGCCCGTTGAGGAAGTCGTGGAGGATGCCCCCGCAGCCGTCGAAGAACTGGTCGTTGAGCCTGCTGTTGAAGTTCCCGTTGGCCCCGCTGAAGAGGCTGTTGAAGTTCCCGTTGTCCCCTCAGAAGAGGCAGTGGAGAAACCGGCGGTAACGGATATTGTTGTTGAAATAGAAGACATTCTTTCCAACACGGCGGAACCGGAGGAAGCCGCAGTCATAGAGGCGGTGGAAGTTCCGGCAGAGGCGCCTGCTGCTGATGCTCCCGCTGTAGAACCCCCCGTTATAGAGGTGCCCGCAGTCGAGGTGCCCGCAGTCGAGGTGCCCGCAGTCGAGGTGCCCGCAGTCGAGGTGCCAGCCTCTGCCTCTGCCGTGGTTCTTGACCCAGCGGTTGCCAAGCGTGTTTCGGAACTTGAAGTGCTCGAAGAAGGCCGCCGCAAGTTGTTTGACCAGCATGGGCGCGAGAGCATCCAGCAGGGAGATGCGGCGATTGCCGTAGCCAACTGGAGCAAGGCTATAGAGAGATACAATGATGCGCTTAAGTTCCTCCTGCCGAAAGAAGTGGCGACCCGCAAGCTCGCCGAAAACGGTTTGGCAGAGGCGTACTACCGGTTGGCGCTGGAGCAGAGAGTCGCGCGCAATTACGAGGAAGCGGAAAAATCCGCCCGCCAGGCACGCCATTTCGGCCACCCGAAAGCCGAAGAGCTGTTGCTGCAGATCCAAGCCGACCGTACGGATCCGCCGCCGCCGGAAGTCCTGCCGGTTGAAAAGCGTTATGATCAGCCGAAATACAAGGAGGCGCAGGCTAAGATCTCCAGCAGCATGAAAGTCGCCAAGGAGTACTATGCGACAGGCGAATTGAAAGACGCCAGGCGCGAGGTCGAGTTCATACTCAAGGACTACCCGTGGCACAAAGACGCTGTCGATCTACTCCGCAAGATCAGCATCGCGGAGCATAGATATGCGAATAACGAGCGCATAACTACACGCGAATCTATGGTCAAGGACGCCCCACCCCCACCCACTACCCAGGAGCAGCTTATTCGCGAGAAGATGCAGAAGATCGTCATCCCCGATCTTGATTTCCGTGATGCAAATATCACGGACATCGTCGGCTTCCTCGGCGATGCATCACGTGAAAACGACGATCCCGACGTCCCGCCGGATGAGCGCGGCATCAACTTCATCTTAAACCTAGGCGAGGACGCGCTTCCTGTCGCGGCACCGGCCGCGGACCCCTGGGGCATACCCCCACCCGCTACCACGGGTGGCACTGGGGGGACGCCGCTAATCACCATCAAGGCGCGTTTCGTCAAGTTGAGCGATGCCATGGACATGATCATGGAAATGGCAGGGCTTAAGTACCGTGTCCGCGGCAATATGGTTCTTATCATGCCTAAAAACAGGGCTGACGACACCCTTATACACAAGATGTACAACGTTCTCCCCAGCATTGAAGACCGCGTGCCTTCCCTCCAGCCCACTGGCGGCGGCCTAGGCGGTTTCGGCAACTTCGGCGGCAACTTAGGCGCGGGCGTCGCTGGTCCAGAAGAAACGAAAGACTGGAAAAAGCTATTCGGCGATCTTGGTGTGCCGTGGCCGGATAAATCCTCCATCCAGTACATGCCGTCGCTCACCAAGCTTGTCGTCGTGAACACAGCGGAAAACCTGGCCATCCTTGAATCTGTGCTGTCGATCCTGAACGTCACTCCGAAACAGGTTGAAATAGAAGTGCGCTTCGTGGAGGTCATGCAGTCCGACCTCGATTCCCTCGGATTGGAGTGGATGGTTAACGACGATTGGGAGATCGCAGAAATGAAAAAGGATGCCGCCCTGCCCCCGGCGAGCCGCCGCCGCCTAGTGATGAAGGGCGGGAACGTGACACGTGGGTTCAACTACCTCAGCGGTAACACCGCGATGGGCATCAACGAGGGCGAGGCGGTTTTGGACAATATCGCAACGTTCTCGTCTGTACTCACCAACCCGGAGCTTTCGATCGTGCTGCACATGCTTTCATCAAAGCAGAACACCGACTTGCTCTCCGCTCCCAAAGTGGTCACAAAGGCCGGCAGCCCTGCCACAATCAAGGTCGTGACCGAGTACATCTATCCGACAGAGTATGACGTCGAAATGCTCGAAACTTCAAACGACACCGGCACCACCACCACATACAGCGGCGCGGTCGTCGAGCCCCAGAACTTCAACATGCGCGAAGTGGGCGTCATACTAGAGGTCACGCCGACGGTGACGGATGATGGATCGATGATCGACTTGGCCTTGGCACCAGCGGTCGTCTCCGAGCCGATTTGGAAAAACTACGGCTCCACGTACCCCTCCCTCACAGGCGAGGTCACGTTGCCGATGGAGCAGCCGTTCTTCCCCGTCCGCTCGGTCGCCACCACCGTGCAGATATACAACGGCGCGACGATCGTCATGGGCGGCATGATAACCGAAGAGCGTTTCACGAACGAGGACAAGATCCCCTTCTTAGGCGACCTCCCGTTGTTTGGCAATCTTTTCCGCTACAAGTATGACTACAGTGAAAAACGCAACCTGCTCCTGTTTGTCACAGCCAAGCTGGTTGACCCAGGTGGACGCGAAACCAAGGATGTGCAGCAGACCGACCAGAAAGTGGCCGAAATGCTGCTAGGCGAGAGAAAATAGGGGCGGGAGCCTTCCGGTTCCTGTTACTCTGTCAGGGGAGGGCGGCCTCGCGGCCACTTTCCCCTTTTTGTTTGAGAAAGGAAGGATGTCATGGCGTTATCGAAAATTTTGTCTGGAGCCATTTTCGGCATAGACGCTTTTTGCGTCGAGGTTGAAACGGACGCGGGCATGGCGGGTGATCCGCAAATCGTCATTGTCGGCCTACCCGACGCCGCCGTGCGCGAAAGCCAGTACCGCGTCTCCTCCGCCGTCTCCAACTGCGGCTATGAACCCTTTCGAGGCAGGATAACAGTCAACCTCGCGCCCGCCGATATCCGCAAGGAAGGACCGTTCTTCGATCTACCCATCGCCATGGGAATCTTGGTAGCCTCCGGCGCGCTCGAGCAGGATTCAGGCACCCGCCGCCGCAAACCAGGTCAACCACCGCCCCGAGACCTCACGCCTATGGATATTGCTGACGTGGCAATGATCGGCGAACTTTCCTTGGCCGGGGAGGTGAGACGCGTCAGGGGAGTTCTGCCGATAGCCATGAAACTCAAGGAATCTGGGATCACCACGTTCCTCGTGCCTGAGGAAAACGCCGCCGAAGCCGCTGTTGTGGAGGGGCTGACCGTGTACCCGGTCAGCAGCCTCAGACAGGCGGCGCAGATCATAACAGGCGAGGACGTCCTCACAAAGCCCATCAGGTCCTCGATTGACCAAATCTACGCGAAGCATGATTATTCTTCAGAACCAGACTTCGCGGAGGTCAAAGGCCAGGAGATGGCGAAACGCGCGATAGAAATCGCGGTTTCCGGCGGCCACAATATATTGATGGTCGGACCCCCGGGCACGGGAAAATCCATGCTGGCGCGCCGAATCCCTTCGATCCTGCCACCGATGACACTCGACGAGGCTCTTGAGGTCACAAAGATACACAGCATCGCAGGCCTCCTGCCATCATCGGCACCGCTGCTCTTCACGCGCCCCTTCCGCGCCCCCCATCATACCATATCCGATGCCGGGTTGCTCGGCGGTGGCTCACACCCAACGCCGGGAGAGGTAACACTTTCGCATCTGGGCGTGCTCTTTCTGGACGAACTCCCGGAGTTCCATCGCAGCGTTCTCGAGGTCATGCGGCAGCCCCTGGAAGATGGCACCGTGACGATCTCGCGCGTCGCCGGCAGCTCGCATTTCCCGTGCCGCTTCATTCTAGTCGCGGCTATGAACCCATGCCCGTGCGGATATTATGGCGATGCAAACCGCCCCTGCCGTTGCTCGAACATGCAAATCAAAAACTACCGCAGCCGCATCTCGGGGCCGCTTCTTGACAGGATAGACATCCACATCCAGGTGCCAGCCACAAAATTTCAGGATCTGCAGAGCATCCCCGAAGGTGAGACGAGTGCCAAAATGCGCGAAACCGTTATTAAGGCGCGCGGAGTTCAAACCGAACGTTTCGCCGGCAAACGCAAGATCTTGCTCAACGCCATGATGGGTCGCCGAGAAATCGAGAAATACTGCTTTCTCGATGAGGAGACGCGCGAGATCCTCAGATTCGCCATGAGCGATATGCATTTCAGTCCTCGAGCCCACGACAGAATCCTTAAAGTGGCTAGGACGATAGCGGATATCGACAACAGCACGGATATTCGTCCCATTCACCTTCAGGAGGCGCTCCAATACCGCACACTCGATCGCACTATGTGGGTATAAAAGACCAGAGAAAACCTTAGCTTCCGGGCCTTTGGCTCTAGAGGTGCCTCCGGTCAATATCATGAGGGGTGTCCTCCTGCCGCCTCTAAAACCCGAAAGAAACATAAAAGATGACAACAAAGACAGTGCTGCTGTTTCTAGGACTTGCGTTGGCGCTGGAACTGTACGTAAACGCCTCGCCAATATCCACGACGCAGGAATCGCGAAATGCGACACCCATCTCAACTGAAAACAAATCATCGAAAACTGCAATTAAAGTGAATGAACCAAAAATAGATGCCAAGATCGAGGATGTGGCTTTCAAGGCCGCTATCGACGCAACTGAACAAAAGTACGTCCTCATGACGCCGAATTCACTGGCGACAGACAAGTCCTGCGATGTTCTCATAGCACTACACGGCCACGGAGCTGACCGCTGGCAGTTTGTAAACGACAAACGCGACGAGTGCCGCGCGTCACGTGATTTCGCCGCCAAACACGGAATGCTCTACATTTCCCCGGATTACAGGGCCACCACATCGTGGATGGGGCCGAAGGCCGAGGCCGATGTAGTGCAGATTATTGGAGATATGAGAAAAAACTACAGCGTTTCTCGCGTTTTTATCACCGGGGCTTCAATGGGAGGTTCTTCATGCCTGACATTCGCCGCATTGCACCCGGAGTTGATAGACGGCGTTGCCTCGATGAACGGAACCGCCAATCACGTGGAGTATGGAAATTTCCAGGATGCTATCAAAACCTCCTTCGGAGGTACAAAAGACGAGATTCCGGAGGAATACAGGAAGCGCAGCGCCGAACTCAATTTTGAGAAGCTGACAATGCCGGTGGGAATCGCTGCCGGTGGCAAAGACACCAGCGTTCCACCAGAGAGCGTTGTCAGACTCGCCGAGAAGCTGAAATCAAAAAACAAAAAAGTCCTTCTCATTTACAAGGAAGACGGCGGACATAAAACAAATTATGAAGATGCGACAGCCATACTTGAATTCATGCTCGCCAATGCGGGGAAAAAGTAGGGCGGGGCGCTTCAAAAGTGGAGGGCGCAAAACAGCGGGGTTATTTCAGCCGGGCTGATAACCATACTGAACGGCACGGCAACTTTTGAGGCTACTCAAGTACGCGCAGCGCTATGTCTGTGCGGCCGAGTGGTGCCGAGACTTGGAAGTGCTTGAAACCCGCGGCTTCGATTTCGGTGCGGATGGAGCGCGCGATATCAATGCCCGTTGAGATCGCGGATTCTTTGTCCTTGCATCCCTCCATTCGGCGCAAGATCTTCCCAGGTACGCTTACGCCGGGGACGTAGCGGTTCATGAAGTCGGCGTTCTTGGCGGATAAGAGCGGATAGATTCCGATCATGACCGGGATCGCGTCGCCGCTATCCGCGATGCGATCCAGGAACCGCAGAAGGGCGTCGGGGTCGAAAATTGGCTGCGTAATGGCGTATTCTGCACCCGCTTCGACTTTGGAGTGGAAGCGTTCAGCTTCGCGGTCTAGGTCGACCGCGACGGGGTTGAGCCCCACGCCTATCGCGAGCGGGATGCGTGATCCGAGGGGTTGCGCGGCGGCGTCGAGTCCGCGGTTGAGGTTCGCGGCGAGGCTGACGGCGCCGATTGCATCGATGTCGAACACACCAGCGGCATCCGGGTAGTTGCCAAGCTTTGGGGGGTCGCCCGTGATAAAGAGCCACGTTTTGAGCCCGAGCGCTACTCCGCCGATTATGTCCGCTTGCAGGCCTATGAGGTTGCGGTCGCGGCAGCAACAATGCGGGATTGGCTCGATGCTAAGACCTTCCTTGAGCATCGTTGCGGCTGTTGCGATCACGCTCATGCGCGCGCTTGCGCGCGGGCCGTCTGGCAGGTTCACGGCGTCGATTCCCGCATTCTGGCATGCCTTGCATTTATCTATGAAGGGCGCGATGCCGTCGGGGCCGCGCGGGGGGATGATTTCGATGGAAGTGACAGGATTTCCAGAAGTAATTTTTCGGGCGAAAGCCGATTTTTCGGCGAATGGGATCGGAGATGGAGCGTCTGCGGCTGCATCAACGGCAGGCGCAGAAACGATCGCGACATGTTGTTTTACGCCTGACATTACATGAATGGTTTTCGCGGCTATTCGTATGTGCGCAGGAGTCGTGCCGCAGCATCCGCCGACGCCGTTGACTCCGATTTCGATGAACTTCTTGGCGTATTCGGTGAAATATTCGGGGCTGTTTAGGTAGAGCGAGCGTCCTCCGATCTCGTGCGGGCCGCCCGAGTTCGGCATTATGACGAGCGGTTTCGTGGCGGCGGCGCGCGCTTCCTTAGCGGGAGCGAGCATTTCGGCGGGGCCGAAGTGGCAGTTGATGCCGACTACGTCGATATCGGCGCATGCATCCAGTCTCCGGATTACCTCGGTGGCAGACGATTGCCCGAATGCCGCGGGTGAAATCGAAGCCATGACGGTGGTGTCGTGGCTTCGAGCGATTTTAGCTGCGAGGAGCAGCTCGTCGATGTTTGTGAAAGTTTCGAGGAGGATAAAGTCGGCTCCAGCGGAGGCGAGGGCTGAGATTTGTTCCTCGAATGCGGCTTCGACCTCTTTCATGTCCGGGGCTGGGAGGTTGGGAAAAGCTCCGGGGCCGCTGAGGCACGGGCCGCACGAGGCGGCGACGACAACGGTGTCTCTGGCTTCGCGCTTGGCGATTTCGACAGCCTTCGCGTTGATCTCCCGGGTTTTCTCGGCAAGTCCGAACGCCGCGAGCTTGATGCGGTTGGCGCCGAAAGTGTTGGTTTCGATAACGTCGGCGCCCGCGGCGACGTATTCGCGGTGGATTTCTGATATGAGCGCGGGGCGCGAGAGGCAGAGCTCGTCGTAGCAGGCGTTTATGTAAACGCCCTTCTGATAGATAGTAGTGCCCATGGCGCCGTCGAACATGAGCGGCCGCCGTATGATAAGCTGGATGAAAGTTTCGGACATCGGTTATGTATCAGTTGTTTCGTGAGGTGGATATGGCGCTTATTATTATGCAGGCGATTATTGGGATCCACGCCATGTGGTGGGCGTGGTAGGCTGGTGTTTTAGCAAGTGAATCCCCTGCTATGTTGAAGAGGTAGAAGGCACCGGCGACAGCGAGGCATATTCCGACCCCTATGGAGGATTCGCGGCGTTGCTGTTTTATCCCAAGCGGCACAGCCACGATCACGAAGCAGAAGCATGCTAGGGCGAGGCTGATGCGCGATGTTATCTTCATCTTCGCCCGTGAAATATAAACGGCGGACTTCTCTGCGGCGGATGGGTATTTTGATGCGATGACGATGTTCTTTATTAGCACCCATGTATGTTCGTCCTTGATGCGGCGCTTGCGTGGAGCGGTCGAGCCGCCTCCATTATCGTGATATGTCAGGGGGTAGACCACGCGGTCGGCCTTGCCTACGCCGAGCTTGCCGGTTTGAATGGGATCAATGGTCACATCCCGCATGTCAAGCGAGGTTGTTTCGTTCGTTGTTATGATGAAAGCGCTTTTAGCTCTGATTTCGCGCGTGGAACCGTCGTCCTTTGTTTCCATTATGCGCAGATCGTCAAGTTCGTTGTCTTTGATCGCGCCCACATACACCGAGCGGTTGTCGAACTCGACAAAGCGGCCCGGCTCTATAAAGGCCTTTATATCCGAGGCCTTTAAATCCTTGCGGGAGGATAACCGTATGTACGCGCTCTCCGGGGATACGTCGTTGTTCAGGAACAGGCATAACACCGAAAGCAGAGTGGATATAAGAACTGGTGTTAGCATGATCTGCGAGAGGCTTATGCCGCAGGCTCGCATGGCGATTATTTCGCTGTCCGCCGAGAGGCTGCCGAAGACAAGTATCGTCGCCACAAGCGCGGCGATTGGAATGATGTATGATAGCGCCCCGGGGATGTTGCCCAAGAAGAAGTAGACCGCCTTGTACATCGACAAGCCACGTGCGATTAACTGCGCAGCTTCGAAAATTAGCGCGATGGACATAACGAAGGTCAAGACGAGCAACGCCATCAAAAACGTCGTTATAAAGCTCGAGGCTATGTACCTGTGCAGGATGCGCATATGCGGATTTCCGGGGTGAAATAAAAAAGGGCGGACTTGCGGCCCGCCCCTCTTTGTGGAAAGTCAGCCGCTTACTTCGCGGGGTTGACGTAGTTTTGCCTTCCAGCTGTCACGCCGTCCACGTAAACTTCGACGCGGCGGTTCTGGAGGTTCCCGTTGACGGGGTCGTTAGGCGCCTTGGGATGCTCGAAGCCGTAGCCGATCGCCTTTATGCGCGAACCGTCCACTCCCTTCGAAACGACGTACTGGCGGACCGCCTCGGCGCGGCTTTCGGAGAGTTGCCTGTTGTAACGGGCTTTCGAAGTCTTGCGCTTGTCGGCATGACCTTCGATAACGGCGGTGGAATTCGGATTGTCGAGGAGCACCTTGACCACGGCGTCAAGCTGGGCGTAGAACTCAGGTTTGATCACGCTCTTGTCTGTATCGAAGAGTATGTTGAGCTCGAAGAAGAGCAGGTCGTCGGAGCCGTCCAGCGGGTTGGTGTTGTCGAAGAACACCTCATGCCCGTCTCGCACTCCGCCGGCGTCCGTATCGGGGTTGAGCGGGTCGGTCTTGTACTTGTAAACTTCCGCCCCGTCGGAGATCATGTCGAAATCGGTATCGGGGTTGAGCGGGTCGGTCTTGTATTTTTTCACTTCCTCCCCGTCTGTGAGACCGTCGCCGTCCGTGTCTGCGTTAAGTGGGTCGGTCTTGTAGGTTATGACCTCCTCTCCGTCTTTGAGGCCGTCGCCGTCAGTGTCGGGGTTGTTGGGATCGGTCTTGTATGTTTTGACCTCGTCACCGTCTGTGAGGCCGTCGCCGTCCGTGTCGGGATTCAGCGGGTTGGTTTTGTAGCGTTTGACTTCCTCGCCGTCTTTGAGGCCGTCGCCGTCGGTGTCGGGGTTGTTGGGATCGGTCTTGTATGTTTTGACTTCCTCGCCGTCTTTGAGACCGTCGCCGTCAGTGTCGGGGTTGTTGGGATCGGTTTTGTAGACGTTCAGCTCCTCGAAGTCAGTGAGGCCGTCGCCGTCGGAGTCGATTGCCACGTTGACATCTGGATCTTTGGCTATTTGGTCAGCCGAGAATCGGTAAACGAAACCGAGGTCGGTGGTGTGGTTGAACTCCGTATTGTATCCGGCGATGTCGATTCGCGTGTCTACACGCAGACTCCAGGAGTCGTTGAGGTGGTACATGAAGCCGCCACCAGCGCGGAGTGTTAACGACAAGTTGTCGCCAGTCACGTCTTCACCGTAGAACGTTACGCCGGCGCCCGCGGTCAGGTACGGGTCGAGCTTGTCCATACGTGTGAAGTGGAACAGGGCATCGCCATATACCTGCCCCATCCATGTGTCGTCGAAGTATTTGTCTCCCTTTGAATATGAATATCGCCTGTCGTGTTCCTTCCAGACTCCGTTTTCGTCCTTGTAAATGTATCCGCCGAGGTTTTCGTCGAGAGTCGGGGCGATGACCAAGCTGCCCTCGAACGTCCACCATTCGTCATAATCGTACCCGAGCCGCAGGGTAAGATAGGCGCCGTCTTCCAGAGGCTCGTCGCCTTCGAAGTTCACCCAGCCTATGCCTGGGCTGAAGTACCATCTGCCGAACTCCGGCCGCTCTTCGAGCTGCTGTTCCTGGGCGAAAGCGCCCAAAACCGCCATCGTGGCAAGCAGCGTCGCCACGCATTTTTTAATCGAACTGATCATTTTCATATATTTCGCCTTTTGTTTTTTGACTTCACCGGGGAAATGGGTGCAACCACCCTCTTAAAAATCAACTGCTAGGAATGGTAGCATGGGCGAGGGATGTTTTCAATAGAAAAGTTATGCGAGCGTCTGGGTCATGCCGATGACCGGCAGCAGCAGCGCAAGCGCGAGAACCATCACGAAGAGCCCCACTGCCGCGAGCAGCGTTGGCTCAAGTAGCGACATGGTGCGCGACAGCGAGCGGTTCCACGCGCGCTGCATGCGCTCCGCCGCGACATCGAGCATGGCGCCCAGGCAGCCTCCCGCCTCTCCGACCCTGACCCACTCGGCCAGTTCGCGCCCAAAAATCGGCAAGGCACCCACTGCAGAGGAGAGACTGGCGCCATTGCGCACTTTTTCCGTTTGCTCAAGCACACACTGCTCAAGCCACGGTCTGCCAGAACCCGCCCCCGCCACAGGCAACGCCGCCACCGCAGGCATGCCTGATTCGGTGAGCACCGAAAGTATTGAGGCAAACCTCATCCCTGCAAGTCTGCGAGCCGGCCCCATGAATGGAAGGCTGAGCACAAATTTGTCTAGACGCAAGGCGAATTTTTCTTCGGTTGCCGCGCGCCTCCGCGCCAAAACCGCCGCGACGGCTCCGCATGCCATTAAAGCTCCCAGTAACAACGCAACCAGTTTTGACGCGCCAACGGCCACCACGCTCGCGCGCGGAAGCGCCATGCCCGACGCTTTCAGCATCGCCTCGGTACGGGGAACCACGAACCCGAGCATCACGACAGCCACCAAAACCCCGAGGCACAGGACAAACGACGGGTATATAAGCGCCGATCTCAACTTGTCGCGCACTCCTTCCTGCACATCGAGCATGTCCGCCATGCGCGCGAGCATCGCCGGCAGAGTCGCCGAGCCTTCCGCCGAGGCCAACGCAGTCGTTTCGTAACCGCCCACGTTGCCGCATGCTCGGCTGACGGAATCCGCAAGCGTTCCGCCTTCGCGGACTTTCTCAAGAATGGAAGCCAGAGCGGCCGACATTGCCGAATCTTCCGTCTCCATCATCATCGACAGGGCGCGGTCGAGCGGCAGCCCGGCGCCAAGCAGCGCGCCGAGTTCGCGGTACAGCGACGAGCGTTTGCGGGCATCTAGCTTCGCGTCGATAAGCAAGGGGGTTATCGTTTCAACAAAGACCCCGTTGGATGCCAGTTCGCGTATGGCTTGTTTTGAGGTTCCCGCCTCGGCGCGCCCGCGGCAGACGGAACCGTCCGTCCGGAAGCCGCTGTATTCGTACGTTGCCAAAAAAAGAAACCCCCTTGCCGTCGACCAACCGGCTTCAGCCTTTAAAAAGCAACCCATCCGCAACCTTCTTGCGGACAACGGGTCCCTCAAGCATTTCGAGCACGCCAAGGGCGAACTCCATGGCAGTGGCGGGGCCGCTGCCGGTGATCAGTGTGCCGTCGCGCACGACATTCGCGCCTTTCTGGACGACGGCGTCTTTGATGTGGCTTTCCATCCCGGGGTAGCATACGGCCTTGCGCCCGCTGAGCACCCCTGCCTCCTGCAGCACCGCCGGGGCGGCGCAAATCGCGGCAATGAATTTGTCATTTTCGTCAAATCTGCGCAGGGCGCCGAGGACGCGCGAATCGGCCTTAAGCGCCTCCATGCCACGGCCGCCGCCGGGCAGGATAATCACGTCGGAGGCATCGACCTCCTCATCGTCCCACTCGCCGTCGGCCACGACGCCGATGCCGTGCGCGCCCTCGACATCGAGGCTGGAATCGTCGAGCGCGAGCATCGATATATCGACGTTTCCGCGCCGCAGCACGTCGACGATTGTCAGCGCCTCGATCTCTTCGAAGCCATTGGCCAATACTATTATGGCTTTCATTTTATGGCAACCTCCTTGCCTGCGGCGGCCGAGCGGTAGATGCCGTCGAGCATTTTCTGCACGTTGAGGCCATCGTAGCCCGAAGACTCGAGCTCCGTTCCATACAAACACCCTTCGACCCAGTTGCGTAGTTTCCGTTTGAAGGGGTGGTTGTCGTTTTGGGGGCCGAGGTAGGCGGGGGTTATGTTGACCATCGTGTTGTTGAGATCCGTGTGGATTTCACAGGGGCTCCAGGAGCAACCGCCTTTGGTGCCGACGATCTCGTAGTTTGTGCAGTTCTGCATGTGCGAGGCGAACGACGTCTCTATCTGCATGATCGCGCCGTTATCGAAGCGGATCTGACCGACCGCCAGGTCTTCGACCGTGTACGTCTTCCAGTCCCATCCAAAGTTGCCGCAGCGCGTCTTGCTGTCGGTGTTTCCCAGGTAAGTCCACGTGTTGCCGCTTGCCGCGACCGGCTTGGGGCAGCCCATGACTTCGTATGCGGCCTCGATCATGTGCACGCCGATGTCGATCAGCGGTCCGCCGCCTTGGAGGTCTTTACGCCCGAACACTCCCCAATTTGGGATCCCGCGCCGGCGGATCGCGTGGATTTTCGCGAATAGGATATCGCCGAACTGGCCGTTGTTGCGCGCCTCGATTATCGCCTCGGTGCTGTGTGTATAGCGCTGCTGGAAACCGACGGAGAGTTTTACCCCCGCCCTCTCGGCCGCGGCGATCATCTTCTCGCACTCTTTCGCGTTCATGGCCATCGGCTTTTCCACCATTGCGTGGCAGCCGGCGTTGCATGCGTCCACGACAGGCGCGCAATGCACGTGGTTCGGTGTGCATACATCCACGGCGTCGGGCTTGACCTCGCGCAGCATAACCTTCCAGTCCTTGAAAAGCGCCTCCTTTGGCAGTCCCCATTTTGTTTCCATGCGGTCGAGGGGCTCTTGGAGAATATCGACGCCGGCGACAATCTCTGCTTCCGGAACGTCATTCCGGTATGTGCTCATGTGCGACTGCGCGATGCCGCCGCATCCTATTATCGCGACGCGCAGCTTTTTCCCTTTAGGCGCCGCCTTTTCCCGGGACTCCATTTTTGTGGACACGCTTTCCTGTGCCATGTTTTAGCCTCCATTTTTTTTACGGTTTCAATAGTTCTCGAAATGAACGTTCCGGGCGGGCGGCCTCAGGCAGCGGGCAGAGGCGGTGGAGGAGGTGGGGGGGTGGCATCGCCGCGTTCTTCTGGGGAGCGTACGCGGCCATGTTTCACGATATCCTCCGCGTCCGCGCCGGTCACCGTTTCCTTTTCGAGCAGTTCCACGACAAGTTTGTCCACGGCGTCGCGGTTGGCCTCCAGGACGGCATGCGCCTTGTCGTGCGCCGTCGAAAGGATTTTCGTGACCTCCTCGTCGATCCTGAGTGCCGTCGCCTCGCTATAATCCTGCGTGCGGTTCACCTCGCGCCCGAGGAAAACGAGTTCTTCGTTATGTCCGAAAGTGCGCGGGCCCAGTTCCTCGCTCATGCCCCATTCGCAAACCATTGCATGCGCGAGCTTTGTCGCCTGCGCGAGATCCTGTCGTGCGCCCGTGCAGATGTCGGGAAGGAAAAGCTCCTCCGCCACGCGTCCGCCCATGCTTATGACGAGCTCGTCAAGCAGAAAGCTGCGCGAGATGCTGACGCGGTCCTTTTCAGGCAGGAACATGGTGCTGCCAAGCGACATGCCCCGTGGGATAATCGTCACCTTGTGCAGCGGATCGGCGTGTTCGCTCAGCACCGTGAGTACGGCGTGGCCCGCTTCGTGGTACGCTGTTATTTTCTTCTCCTCGTCATCGAGAGTGCGGCTGCGGCGTTCCTTTCCCCACATGACTTTGTCGCGCGCCTCCTCAAGGTCGTCAAGATCCACGCATTCCTTGCCGGCGCGAGTCGCGATAAGCGCCGCCTCGTTTATCAGGTTGGCGAGATCCGCTCCGGAGAAGCCCGGCGTGCCGCGGGCGACGCGGGAGAAATCCACTCCCTCGGCGAGTTTGATCTTCCCGGCGTGTACTTTCAGGATTTCGACGCGGCCCTCTAGCGAGGGAAGGTCTACAACCACTTGGCGGTCGAAGCGGCCCGGGCGCAGCAGCGCGGGATCAAGCACGTCCGGCCTGTTTGTTGCCGCTATGACCACCACGCCCTCATTGGCCTCGAACCCATCCATTTCCACAAGCAGGGCGTTCAAGGTCTGCTCGCGTTCGTCGTGTCCGCCGCCGATTCCGGTGAAACGGCTGCGCCCCACGGCGTCGATTTCATCTATGAAAAGCAGGCACGGCGAGTTTTTCTTGGCCTGCTCAAACATGTCGCGGACACGCGAGGCTCCCACACCGACAAACATTTCAACGAAATCCGAACCGCTAATGCTGAAAAACGGCACATCGGCCTCTCCTGCTATGGCCTTGGCAAGCAATGTCTTGCCTGTTCCCGGAGCTCCGCAAAGCAGCACGCCTTTTGGCATTTTGCCGCCGAGACGCTGGAACTTCTCCGGTGATCTGAGATATTCGATAATCTCCTCCACCTCCTCCTTTGCCTCCTTAATGCCGGCGACGTCCTTGAACGTGACCTTCTTGCTGTCGCGCCGTAGCTGTTTGGCGCGGCTCTTGCCGAACGTCATCGCGCCTCCGCTGGCGGACCGCATCTGACGCACGAATATGAAATAAATAACACCGATGAGCAAAAGGGTGGGGAATATATTGTATAGGAAGAGCGCCATGTGGTTGCTTTGCCGGACGTGTTCGACGCCCACATTCTTCCCTTTCAGCATATTCTCGACCGTGGTCACGTCGCCGACGTTGACGCGCCATAGCGGCGGCACGTCTTTGAGGGCGGCACGCTGTTCCGCGGCAAGCTTTTCAGGCGCGACGGTCTCGCCCTTGACGTAGTTGAGGCCGGGGTCGTGGTAGATTTTTACCTTATCCACGAGTCCGCTCTCGACCATGTTGACGAACGTCGGGTTGTAGTCAATCTCCACGCTCTTGTCGGTGCCGTTCACCCATAGCGACACTATGATGAGCGTGAACATCACGAGGCTGATCCATGCCCAGACGAGACGCCCCGGCTGCTGTGATCCACCCGCTCCCTGCGGGGCGTCGTCGCCATCGCGCCTGCCCCGGCGCCCCGGCTCCCCGCCAGGATTTTTATCGTAGTTTTCTGACATAATGTAGGTTAATCGTCCACGTTCGCGGTGGTTTCGGCTTCATCCGTCCCGGAAACAAAGCCCTTCACACCCCTGCCTTTGGAGCTTTTGTCCTTGACTTTTGCGGCGGCTTCCTCTTTGCCCGCGCCTTTCATTTCGGCAACCAGTTTTTCGCACACATCGGGGTTGTCCTCAAGAAACTGCGAAGCCGCGGCGGCCCCTTGGCCAATCTGGTCCGCACCATAGCTGAACCACGAGCCGCGCTTGATTACAAGGCCCTGCTTGATGGCGGCCTCCAGCACGGAGCCCTCCCACCATATGCCGCGGTCATAAAGGATGTCGAATTCCGCATCCGTGAACGGCGGCGCCACCTTGTTTTTGACCACCTTGACGCGCGTGCGGTTGCCGATCATGCTTCCGTTGGTGTCTTTTATCGCGCCGATGCGCTGTATGTTGAGCCTTACCGACGCGTAGAACTTCAGCGCCCGCCCGCCGGGGGTTGTCTCCGGGTTCCCGAACACGATTCCGATTTTCTCCCGGATCTGGTTTGTGAAAATGCAGAGCGTCTTCGTCTGCGCCAGAATGCCCGTCAGTTTGCGCATCGCCTGCGACATGAGCCGGGCCTGCAGGCCCATGTGCGAATCGCCCATCGAGCCGTCGAGCTCGGCTCGCGGCGTTAGCGCCGCCACGGAGTCGATCACAATAACGTCCAGCGCGCCGCTGCGCGCAAGAGATTCGGCTATGGTTAGCGCCTCCTCGCCGGAGGTGGGCTGCGCCACGAGAAGGTTGTCGAGATCAACGCCTATCTTCTTCGCGTAAGCGGGATCAAGCGCGTGTTCGACGTCGATAAACGCCGCTGTGCCATCGCCCTTTTGCGCGTTTGCGATGACGTGCAGCGCGAGAGTCGTCTTGCCAGATGATTCCGGCCCGTAAAGCTCCACGATCCTGCCACGCGGCAGCCCCCATACGCCCAGTGCTAGATCAAGCCCGAAAGATCCGGTTGGAACGACGTCTACGTCCTTTGCCGCTTCGCCGTCGCCAAGCCTCATTATGGCACCCTCTCCGAAATCTTTGCGAATCTGCGCGATTACCGCGTCCAGCGACGTGGCAGCGGCGGAACCAGTGTCTGTCTTCTTTGCCATAACGAATCCCTTTCTTTGTAAACGAACACCCCCCCCACGTCTAAACGCAAGGGGTCTGAAATCTGCAAATATTCTACCACACGCCAATAATAGGCGCAAGGGAAACAGGCCTCTTTGGCAGGGCGGGCACTCCGCCACCATCCAGCCTGGCAATGTAGTTTCGCAATCCCGTCCAATATTAGAGTGATCTGCTCATTGTTGGCAGTGTTTCCACTTCGCCACGCCAGATTATTGTAGTCTTATAAAATGCCATGGTGTCAGCATGCCGTGGGATCCAGCTAGGTGGCTGAATTAAAATCAAATTCTCGGGGTCTGACACAGTTTGACGTTCTGTGCAGTATTCTGCTATAATGCCTGCATTTACATGGCATAGGCTATTAAGGGTAACGGTATGAATTACGATAACGAGAAAGAAGAATCGCGTAAGCTCCAGATTGCGTCCGCAAAAGCTGTATCCGTAGAGTCAAGAAAAGCCATTGCCGCTGGTTATAGGGACATTGCCACACGGTACAATGTAAGTTATACATTGACAAACAGACAATCACAAACATCTGAAAGCATCCGCAGAACTGTTAGCGTTCCGACCAAGTGCGTAGCTTCATCGCATGTCAAGTCATACAAAGCAGAATCACCTGCACGTTAAACGTCTGCGTATATTTGCTGGTCCTAATGGGTCTGGCAAAAGCTCGTTACGCATACAAGTCGGCGGAATGGGCATTCCGCTTTACAAATGGCTGAACGCAGACGATATTCTAAAGGATTTCAGGGCAGGCGAGGGGCGCATTAGAATTAATCAGCTCTTAGACCAGTTCAATATTGGTGATTTCAAGGATTTTTATTCTGTTCATCCACTGGTACGAGAAAAGAGCGAAGCTCAAAATTGCTTCTCTTTCATTACATCTTCCGGAGAACTTGAAATGTCCAAAAATGTAATGAACGACCCAGAGACCGCTCCATACGCAATGTCAGTACTTGTTGATTATCTTAGAAACACGCTAATAGACCGCGGTGAAAGCTTTTCGTTTGAGACTGTGTTCTCACACCCATCTAAGCTAGAATTTATGAAACGGGCACGAGAACTTGGGTACCGGATCTATCTGTATTTTGTTTGTGTGGAGTCAGTTGAATTATGTCTTGCACGTGTTGCCGTTAGGGTGGCGCAAGGTGGCCACGATGTGCCAAGCGATAAGGTCTTGAAGAGGTATGAGCAATGTCTCAAACTTCTGCGGGATGCAGTTTTGATTGCGGATCGAACATACCTGTTCGATAATTCAACAACATCTGATTTCAATTATAAATCCGACGTCACAAATAGTGAGTCGTCACTGGTCATGTCAATCAAAAGAGTTGATGACGATTATGCCATGACATATAAGCCCGGCCTACCGAAATGGGTCGTAGACAACACGCCTTTTGGAAGCCTATAGATTTGTGTGGCCTGTTGTCGGATTTCGGGCAAAATAGGGGCAGATCCCTAAATCTGTGCAGTGAGGGTTACTCTTTGCGTAAAGCTTGCGTTTTTTGTAGAATACGCGGCATGCTCGCAGGGTGCCACGGAATCCGGCGGCGGAGTTAGGAATATTGGACAAGAAGATCTACAGTATTAAGATGAGGGCGTCGCGCACCGCCTATGATGGCGCGTCGCAGCATATTTCAGGCGCGGAGAGGATCGTGCCAGAGCGCGATGTGCAAACTATCGCGGCATCCCTGCTCGAACGCGCGCTGAAACATGCCAACGGGGAGCCCAATTGCGTCAATCTCAGGCTGGAACTGCAGGACGCCCGCAACATCCAGCACCTCGAAGTCCTGCCTGTGCGTACAATAGACTCTGCCACGCCGGAAGAGGGGCTGGCGGCGATGACTGGACTGCTGGAAGGCGCTGGCGTGCCGCGCGCTGCGGAGATCGTCGCGATGTTGCCGCAGGCACACCACATGCGCGGCGCAATGATGCTCGACGCCGAGACGCTGGAACGCCTTGAACCTGATCCCCGTCGCGGCGTCCGGGCGACCTACATGGACGCTGAGGAATCCACATCGGGAGTTTCATACGGCCCCCACAAGAACCACTATGCCGAGGCTATAGTGCTGGCGACGAAGGTGGCGAACGCGCCGAACATCATCGCGGAGCTTTGCATTTCAGACGACTCCGACTACTGCACCGGGTACATAGCGTCGCGGGAGCTTGGCTACGTCCGTATCACGCGCCTCAAACACCCTGGCGACGCGCGCGGCGGGCGTATATTCCTCTACCGAGGCGATCCCTTTGCGAAAGACGCCACTATACGGTATCTCGAACACCAGTGCGTTCTAGTTGGTGGCGTTCGTCCACTGTCCAGCGCCGATCGGCTGGATCCGAGGCCTCCGGATCGGCTCACGGAGATCAAGCAAGAACTTGAAACCCTTAAAGCGGATCACCTGTACCGCGAAATCCGCCCGATCGACGGCGCACAGGGTCCGCGAGTAGTGGTCGATGGGCGCGAAATGTTGATGTTTTCCTCGAATAACTATCTCGATCTTGCGAACGACGCGCGCGTCAAAAACGCGGCTGCGGCCGCAATCGGGAAGTACGGTGTCGGTTCGGGGGCCTCGCGTCTAACTTCGGGCAGCATGCCGCCGCATTCTGAAGTTGAAGAGCTCGTTGCGGAATTCAAAGGAACGGAAGCCGCCATCACGTTCGCAACCGGGTACATGGCCAACGTGGGCTGCATACAGGCGCTGTGCGGCAAGGACGACGTGGTGTTCAGCGACGAGCTTAATCACGCCAGCATTATCGACGGCTGCCGCCTAAGCCGGGCGCGGGTGGTGGTGTACCGCCACAACGACATGGTCGACCTCGAGGAGAAAATACTCCTCAATCCTAGCGCGCGCGGCATGATAGTGAGCGACGGAGTGTTCAGCATGGATGGCGATATCGTGAATCTGCCCGCGCTTCTAGATATAGCTTCCCGCTACGGATTGCTTTCGGTGATAGACGAGGCCCATGCCACGGGAGTTCTCGGCGAGACTGGGCGCGGCGTATGCGAGCACTTCGGAGTCGACGTGAAGCCAGATGTGATTATCGGCACTTTCAGCAAGGCGGTTGGGAGCGAGGGAGGTTTCTGTTGCGGCAGCGGCGTGCTCGTGGACTATATTCGCAACAAGGCGCGCAGTTTCATTTTCTCGACGGCGCCGTCGCCCGCCGCCATGGCAGCTACCGCCGCGGGGCTGCGGATAATCATGGAAGAGCCATGGCGTGTCGTCGCTCTGCGCCGCAACGTTGCGCTATTCCTCGAAGCGCTATCTGAGCACGGCATTCGCGCCGAATCGCAGAGCGCAATCATCCCGATAATAGTAGGCGACGAAGCCAAGGCGATGGAGATTTCACGCACGCTGCATGAGCGTGGAATACACCTCTCGGCTATACGCTATCCAACCGTCGGGCGAGGCGCGGCGCGCTTGCGTGCCGCGATCATGGCGACGCACACGGAGGACGATCTCAGGCGCGCGGCGGCAACGATAGGGGAGCTTTGGAAATGAGCGGCAGGGTCTTTTTCATCAGCGGCATCGACACCGGCGTCGGCAAGACTGTCGCCACGGGGCTTATGGCGCGCTATCTTGTCAAACGCGGGGTGAAGACCGTGACGTTGAAGCTTGTGCAGACCGGCAATTACGCCCGTTCGGAGGATATCGAGGCGCATCGCTCTATAATGGGCGTCGGCATGCTTCAGGAGGATCGCGAGGGACTCACGGCGCCTCAGGTGTTCCGCTTCCCAGCATCGGCGCACTTGGCCGCTAAGCTGGAGGGCAGGGTAGTTGATCCCGGTAAAATCCGCGATGCGGCGCGCGTTCTCGCCGACCGTTTCGAAATTGTGCTTGTAGAAGGGGCGGGCGGGCTTGCCGTTCCGCTCACGGAAGACCTGCTGACCGTGGATTTCGTCCGAGACGAGGGATGGCCGGTAATACTGGTAACCTCCGGGCGGCTTGGGAGCTTGAGCCAGACAGTGCTT
>JALHHX010000211.1:731-4864 GCA_022837245.1 Lentisphaerota bacterium | reverse complement strand
GCGACCGTACTTCGCAGCGCATGGCCGGCGGTATCCACGCCGCCCCGATAGAGATTTCCAATTATCTCGCAGATTCGCTCTTCAAGAAAAAGGAGAGCGTGATCCTCTGCTCGGCGACGATGAACGTGAGTGGGTCGCCCAAATTCATTTCCCACCGCATAGGGCTCGACCTTGTGGAGCCCGAACGCGTCATGTCGCTCTGCGTAGGGTCGCCGTTCGATTTTAAACGCCAGTGCCTGGCGGCAGTTCCGCAATTCCTGCCTGATGTAGCTGGATCAGGCGATGAGGCCGAGGACGCGTACACCGCAGCTTTTGCCGATTTCACGGCGCGCCTTGCGTGTCTCACAAAGGGGCGCATGCTTGTGCTGTTCACCAGCTACAGAATGATGCAGGAATGCGCGCGACTCATGACGCCCGTCCTGAAGAAAGCCAAAGTGCGCCTGCTCATGCAGGGGGCGGGGGAGTCGCGCGAGCGCATCACGGCGATGTTCCGAGAGGACAGGCCTTCGGTGCTGTTCGGCACGGATTCGTTTTGGGAAGGCGTGGATTTGATTGGCGAGGCGCTCAGTTGCCTGGTCATCGCACGCCTGCCATTTGACGCTGTTAACGATCCGATCGTCAGCGCGCGGTCTGAGCGAGTCGCCGAACAGGGCGCCAGCTCGTTCCACGACTTCGCACTGCCAAACGCCATTATTAAGTTCCGGCAGGGCTTCGGGCGCTTGATACGCCACAATGACGACCGCGGAATCGTGGTGGTGGCGGACCAGAGGATCGTGACGAAAAATTATGGCGCGTCGTTTCGCAAAAACATGCCAGCCGATTTGTTGCGGCACGACGATGAAGAAGCGCTCCTCTCTGCCGTCGACGTTTTTCTTGGGAGCGGAGTGGCTAAATTGGAGGCCAGGTAAGAGGCAATCATAAAATGCACATTGTATTGGATACCGAGTTCGTGTGGCAACGCACATATTATGCAAACCTGGGTCTGATCCAGGCGGCGCCGTCGGCGGATTTCCCAGCCGGACGGCTGCCGTCGCGCGCACCACGCATCCTGCCATTAAAGACGGACGACGCCAAGCGCGCCACGGCTGTGCTGATTGACCCGTTGCACTGCCCGCCTGACGTTCTGGCTGGCATCGTGGCGGACTCTTCAGTGGTGAAGATTTTCCACGACGCCGTCCAGGACCTGCAACACATATGCAGGTGGTGCGGGGCGCTGCCAGTGAATGTGTTCGATACCCGAGTCGCGGCCGGTTTCGCTGGGCTATCCTCGACTATATCGTTGCGGCTTCTGCTTTCGGAGTTGCTTGGGATCGATTTGCCAAAGACCGAAACACGCACTGACTGGATGAAGCGGCCGCTTTCGCGGGAGCAACTTGAATACGCTGCCGACGACGTGGTCTATCTCGGGACCGCAGCCGAGAAGCTGGTGGAGAGGGCGAAGGATCTGGGCACGTGCGAGTGGATGATGGAAGAGATGAAAGCACTCGACGATCCATCCAAATATCAGGAAGACGATATTGCCGGCGCATGGAAACACGTGAAAATCCCTGTGCGTGCTTTTTCGTCTCCGCGCCAGCTTATAAGGTTGCGTGAGTTGGCGTCGTGGCGCGATGGCACGGCGCGTCGCAGGAATCTGCCCCGCAGCTGGGTGGTCGATGACAAGGTTCTCGTGTCGGTGGCTTTAAATCCACCAGCAAGTCCCAAGGAGATCTCGGGGAAAGAACTTCCGCGTCCTTTCGCGGCGGAGTTTTTTGAAGTGCTGCGGATTGCGGGGGAAATGCCGGAGGAGAATGTGCCGGAGTTGCGCGACACCGCCACCTCCAACAATCGAGAACTGGCCACAAAGATGATGGCGGCCGCGGCAGAGGCGGCGGGAAAAGCGCGCGTCGACGCCGCCTTGCTCGGGTCGCGCTCGGATTTCACTGCGTATTGCCAAAATCCAGATGGACCGGCGTGCCGTCTAAACAAGGGGTGGCGGCGCGAAGTGCTGGGCGACGCCCTCGTGAAACTGCTTCCAACAGACAAACTGATTTAATAAACAGACAAATCGCATTCGAAAGGCAAAATGAAATGAAAAAAGTGCAATACTCCAAATCGATCGAAGTCAGGTATGAAACGGACGTGCTCGTCGCAGGTGGCGGTCCCGCGGGTGTGGCCGCTGCGGTGACAGCGGCGCGCCAAGGAAGGAAAGTCCGGATAATCGAGGCCGGAACCTGCCTCGGGGGGCTCGGCACGGCGGGCCTCGTTCCAGCGTTCATGCAATTTGGCGATGGCGAGAACTTCCTCGCAGGCGGCTTCGGCGAGGAGCTTTTCGAGCGCGCAAAGAAAGAGGGGGGCGTCCGCGATAACGGAACCACGATAAAAGTTGAGGGGCTTAAGCTGATATATGAGAAAATGATGGAAGAGGCTGGCGTGGAATTCACCTACCACACCAATCTGATTGACGTCGTCAAATCCGGCGATACCGTCACGCTTGCGATTTGCGCCGCCAAATCTGGCGTATATGCGATCGCAGCCAAGACCTTCATTGACGGCACCGGCGACGGCGACCTCTGCGCATTGGCGGGTGCGGAGACTAGCTTTGGCGGAGCTGACGGCAAGGCAATGCCGGGAACGCTATGCTCGCTGTGGAGCAATGTCGATTGGGACGTTGTCAGCGGACCCTATGGCGTGCACCCCGACAACAAGAGGATCGAGGAAGCTTTTGCCGATGGTGTGTTCACGTACGAAGACCGCCATCTCCCAGGCATGTGGCGTGTTGGCAAAAACGTCGGCGGCGGCAATATAGGACATACGTTCGGTGTTGATGGCCGAGACGAAGTTTCGCTTACCGCGGCATATGTATGGGGTCGCAAATCCATGAGGGAATACGAGCTGTATTACAAAAAGTACCTGCGCGGATTTGAGAACATGGAATTAGTTGCAACCGCCCCGCTCATGGGCGTGCGCGAAAGCCGCCGCGTGCATTGCGACTACACGCTCGGAATCGGCGACTTCAGGGCGGACTCTGTTTTCGAAGACGAAATAGGCCGCTACTCTTATCCAATCGACATTCATATCGCCACTCCAAAGACATCTCCAAACATCTTGGAAAGGGTGAAAGCTATGGGATTCCGTATCGATCGCTACTTCCAGTCGGGCTCTCCAACGTTTGGGTTGTCGGGCGCTGCATGGGAGTCGACCGTGAAATGCAGGCGTCGATCCGCGTCATGCCGGGCTGTTACATCACCGGACAGGCCGCAGGCATGGCGGCGTCGATGGCTGCGGGGGATGGCGGCGCCTCGCGCGACGTTGACACCCAAGCCTTGCAGTCGAAACTAAAGGACATAGGAGCTTTCCTGCCTAACTTCAAGTAGCGTTCAGCGTTCAGTATTCTTTGTGCGGTTGCGTTTTGAAAACACGCAGCCGCAGTAGTTCTGCCGGTAGAGACCATGTTTCTCGGAAAGGCGCACGCTGTCGAGAAATCCATTGTTCTTCTTAAAATCGTAATGAACGAATTCAGTCGTTTCTGCGAACCTCTTAGCGGCGGCATCGCCCGCCTCGAAGACCATTGCGCTGCGTTTGCGCGGGCTGACGGTGAGCGACGTTGTAAACCGCTCAAAACCGTTGGCGGCGGCGTATTTCGCTACGCGTCCCAGGTTGAATCTGAAGCACGCCTCGCAGCGTTTGCCGTCTTCTGGCTCGTTCTCAAACCCTTTAACGGCTTCAAGCCACGCGGCGTTGTCAGGCGGATCTTCGACAAACTCAGCCCCGACGTCGGCAGCGAACTTCTTAGCCGATTCTAGCCGCAACGCATACTCCTCCGAAGGCATTATATTGCTGTTAGAGAAAAAAACCACAGGCTCGCACCCCACACGGCGCAGTTCCTTTGTGCAGTGGGTGGAGCATGGGCCGCAACAGGCATGCAGGAGAATGGGGTTTGTTTTCATTGCGTTCAAATCAGTGAAAATTAAACCACAGCCGGGGATCGCAGTCAATTGGTAATAGCTGGGCACCTTCCGGCCTCGGCGCGCCCGGATGAAGTCGCTGAAATCACCCGGATCGCGCCTGAGCACTTCGCGGAAAAAGAAGACCACGGCGTTGAGGGCCTGGCTTTGCGTGGCGACGGAAACCCGTTCTTTCACGGCCAAGTC
>JALHHX010000211.1:0-674 GCA_022837245.1 Lentisphaerota bacterium | reverse complement strand
CGTTCTTTCACGGCCAAGTCGGACAGCCATCTGCGTACATCGCCATGATCAAGTTCTATGGTTGGCTTGCTTCCACACGCGCCGATAAAGCGGCGACACCATGCGCGGTAGGTCTTTTCGGTTGTCCACGCCAGATTCCGTTCGCGGATGCGAGCCACCAGTGCCTGCTCCCAGGCAGGACCGCCTAGATCGCGTGCGCCTGATGTCGGCACATCGTTCATTTCATAGACGCGATAGTCGCCTTCCATCTGAATTTCATGATGAAATGGCGCATGGGGAGGCAAGGGTTTCGGCATCGTCTCTTCTGCCGCCTTCATCTGCCGCAGACCCTCCTTGTAGTACCATCGCAATGCGTCGCGCCATATTTCAAATTGTTCTAAAGGAAGATAAGACTTCTTCCACTCCAAATGCTGCTTGAATGTCTCGGCATCTGGTGATTTACCGCTCTCCTGAAGCCAATGCCTGAATTTCACGATGGCTTCGCGATAGGGCTGTTGCAGATTCTCGGGAACAGTCGTTCTCAAGACAGACTCCCAGTTCCCGAAAATGATCGGTGTTGTTTCCATATCATCCTCCCAAGTAGGCTTTATGCGGCTTGCTAAGTAGGCTTTATGTAGCCGCTTTTGTCGTGGAAATCAATCTGGCGATATAAAGCTGACCTCGTATTTTACATA
>JALHHX010000210.1 GCA_022837245.1 Lentisphaerota bacterium | reverse complement strand
CTTCGCCGGTGATGGCAAAATAAGCGTCAACGGCTCCGATGGCCTAGTTGGTCCGGGTGGCGGTGGAAGAATTTCCATGGTTGAACTGATCGGTTCGGGGCTGCCAGGATTGATTGTGGAAGCCAAAGGCGGGTACAGCAATCAGAATCGTTATTCCGCTCCAGGCACAATCTACCGACACTATGCGAATTCGGGGGACGGAGCGGGAACCGTGACGGTCTACGCATCATCCACATGGGATCCAGGGACCAACCTCGCCGGCACCAACACCTACTGCGAGCTTCCTGCGGCGACGCTGGCCGTGCCAAACGAGCTGGAGGATGCCACGCTGCGCATAGAGGAGCGCGGGCGCGTCGGCCTTTCCGCAGACCTTGAAGTAGGCGATCTGTTCATGACCGGTGGAACCGCCACCATGCCCAAGTTGATCCTCAACGGCCATACGCTGAAAGTCAACAGCTACTGGCATCCCGACTGGGGCGACGAGGCATGGGTCGTCTATAACGGCGGCCAGATAATCTGGCGCGGGGGTTCGTTGATCGTCGTGCGGTAGCCAGTGATTAGTGTAAGCTTATAGGTTAGGATGCTAGAAGTCTCAAATCTATGTAAGATGCGATGAAATGGAGCATGACGCTGGGTCAGGGCCCGAGCTTGGCGAAACCAGTGGATTCAGGAGGGGCTTGGAAGACGGTCTATGGCGTGGGCATGCCGTTTCAGGTGTCGCCCGCGCAGGCGGCAGTGATCGTCAATCGGCGGATCTACAACGTGGCTGCGATCGATTTCGAGGATGGCGGCGATCTGCTGGTTTTCGATTCCCTTGACCACCTGGATCCCGCATCGGCCGTGCCCCTGTCGAGGACTGAGACCGCGGTCAATCCTGCGACGTGTCGGCGCGCGGCAATGGTCAGCTATCAGAGCGCGGGCGGCTTTGTTCCGCTGGGTGCCAAACTGGAGGATGGTTCGCCGCATCCGGCGGCCGGCACTGGATTTGCGTTGTCCACGCATATCGCGTATCCCCAGGATCCGGCGACGGGCCGCATCCTGCGGCCCAACGGCGAAATTGCCAGCCATCAGCGCATCGCCCAGTTGCGGTTCGACGGCAACACCGTCCGGGTGACGGGCATCCGGCAGTTTGCCGGCGGGGATTTTCTCCCGGGGTATACACTCTTGAATCGCGGGATCAGCGTGGCCATACCGGACGGCGCGGATCTGCTCAACGGGGTGGTGGTCGGCCCGATGACAAGGGCAGCCGGCCCGGACGGAGTCTGCATCCCGACAGGGCACCCGCATGGTCACCCGCGGTTCGGCCGCAATGTCGGCTCCGCTTTGTGCCGCTGGCAATTTCGCGGTGGCGTCTGGGTGCCCTCGGCCGTAGTTCCCGTCAGCGGGCCAGACTTATCGATGGAGCCAAGTCTGGTGCGGGATGCCGATGGGAGCCTGCTGATGGCGGTTCGGGGCAAGGGCCTTGAAGATCCGCCGGGCGCAGTGCACGACGGGCTGGAGAACACCTTCTGCCACTTTCGCGTTTACCGCTCGGTGGATGGCGGCACAACCTGGACGAGCGTGCTGCACATTCCGCTCGCGCGCGCGGCAACGCCGGTGGTGTTGAATCGAACCGCAGGGGCGCGCCCCTTCCTCGCGGCGAATCCATACACGCGCGATCGGCTGCGGGACACTCTGTGCCTGTGGCCGCTTGAGCCGGATCGTCTCGGTGTCGAACCACTTGTATGCACGTTGGATGCGAACGCCCGCTTCGGCCCGCCTCGTCCGATCGCGGCCGATGCCATGCATGATGGGAACCAGTGGATGGTGGACCACCCCGTGGCCACTGTCTGCCGACTCGGAGACGGACGCTGGCATTGCGTCCTTTGCTTCCGCGTCTCGGACAAGGGAGTGAACACGGCGGGTGTCGCGCCATCCGAGTGGAACGGCACGTGGATCAGCGAAGTAACAGTGGAAGGAGAAGGCGCGTTGCCGCCCTGGCGGTTCTGAACATGCCGGACGCTCCGTGCACGCCGGCAAACGAGAAGTAGGCCACAAACCTGAAGGAATGGGACAAATTGCCTTGAGAAACAGTCAAGTAGCGTTTGCCCTGTACCAAAACGCCACTGTTATGATAGACTCCCCTCTGTTTCAAACAAGCGGACAGAGAGGAGTTTCGGAGATGCCGGTTTACAGATATGAGGCCAAAAAGGGCTTGGCTGGGTGCGAACACTGCCACGAGGGCTTCGAGACGGTTCAGTCTATGAACGACAAGCCGTTGACCAAGTGCCCGGAATGCGGAGGCGCGGTGGTGAAGACGCCGGTGGCCGCGCAAATAGGGAGATCCATCTCGAAATTGGACGACCGTGCCAAGCAGGCAGGATTTACAAAACTCAAGCGCCTAGGCAAAGGCGAGTACGAGAAGCAATACTGAGTTGTCACATCCAACAAACTTAAAAGGGAACTGAATATGAAGGGAATAGTCCTTGCGGGCGGCTCCGGAACACGCCTGTATCCGATAACGAGGGCGGTGAGCAAGCAGATGCTCCCGGTGTACGACAAGCCGATGGTTTACTACCCGATATCAGTGCTGATGCTCGCGGGTATACGAGATATACTGGTTATCAGCACTCCAACCGATCTGCCAATGTTTATAAACCTGCTTGGCGACGGGTCTTCGTTTGGAGTCAAGTTTTCTTACGCCGAACAGCCGAAACCGGAAGGGCTGGCGCAGGCGTTTCTGATCGGCGCCGACTTCATCGCCGGGGAGCCAGTGGCACTGGTTCTGGGGGATAACGTCTTTTTCGGGCACGGGTTGCGCGAGACGGTGCGCGCCGCCGCCGGCACGACGGAAGGCGCGTGCGTGTTCGGTTACCGGGTGGGCGATCCGGAGCGCTACGGCGTCGTGGAGTTTGATGAGCACATGAACGTGGTCGGGCTAGAGGAGAAGCCCGCCAAACCCAAATCGTCGTATGCCGTGCCGGGGCTATATTTCTACGACGGCGACGTCGTCGCTCACGCCAGGGCGCTTAAGCCGTCGGCGCGTGGCGAGCTCGAGATCACGGATCTCAACCTTACTTATATGAGGGAGGGCAAGCTCAAGGTAGAGTTGATGGGGCGCGGCATCGC
>JALHHX010000209.1 GCA_022837245.1 Lentisphaerota bacterium | reverse complement strand
GATCCCCAACTGGTTTGTGTTTGCCCAGGATTGAACGTCCATTCCGCCGTCCGATGTGCCCCAATAGGCGATGACCGCCGTCTGGGAGATGCCAGTCGAGACTATCCCGCCGTTGATGGTGGCTGTAGTAAGCTTGACTTCGGTAGCAGGGCAAACTTCCACCTTCGGCGAACCGGTGTTGGCCTCGACCCCGATTATCTCTATTTCGTGGTAGCCGGCATAGCCATTTTCCTGCGTCCCGAAGCTGATCCGCAAAGAATGGGCCTGGGACGCGATAGTCCCTGCAGAATCCGTATATCGTACCATGGCTCTAAAGTCCGGTGATGCCCCATCCTGGGTTGCCGAAGTGCCTGGAATCGCGATAAACGTATCAGGGTCAAAGGCCGTCGAATAGGCTAGGCCGGATATGTTTGCTTTGTCGCGCCCATGATCGACCCATCCAGAAAAGATGTTGACGCCGGAAATGTCATACCCGTTCGCCGAGTCTCCTAGCGCGTATGTCAAAAACCCATTGTTCCCGATCGTGTAGGCCTCGGCCTTGACATTTGAAGTACTGCCATCTGTAAGCTTGGTGACAGGCCCAGTGCTTTCAACACCGGCGCTCGCATTGACAACCGCGCTGGGCGATAGCCCGGCGATGAGGTTTCCCCCCGCCGGTGTGAATGTGAAAACATTCGTCGTCTCGACGACAATTGCCCCGAAGGCAATGCTCCGTGCGGCGCAAAACACCGCTGTCAAACCAAGTATTAACCCTGATGATTTTTTCATGATTCTTCCTTCATTATTTGAATTTTGGGCGGTAATGCTCCAACCGCTCCTGCGAGATCGTTGACAAAGTCAACTTACGTAAAGGGAAAACACATACCACCCAATTCATAGCATTAAAGTACAGGATTTCCCGGAAGCGGTCAATAGGAAAACGGGGGCACCCATAGTGCTTGCATTGCGCGGCGAGACTCCGTATCCCTCACTGCGCCAGCGCCAGCGCCTCGATTTCCACCTTTGCGCCCTTTGGCAGCTCTGCCACTGCCACGCACGAGCGCGCGGGGCGCGCATCTCCTAGCGCATGCGCATAAACCTCGTTTACTGAGGCGAAGTCCGCCATGTCCACGAGGAAGATCGTCACCTTGACTATATTGCCAATCCCGGAATCTGCCGCATCAAGCACGGCGGCGATGTTTTTCATTGCCTGTGCGGCCTGCGCCGCCGCCGCGCCGGCAACCAGATTTCCGGTCTCTGGGTCTATTCCGAGCTGGCCGGAGCAGAACACAAAGCCATTCGCCAGAATTGCCTGACTGTACGGTCCGCTTGCGCCCGGGGTGGAAGAAGTTGATATTTTTTGCATGTATGTGCTGTCATTTTCCCGGGATCCACTGGATCAGCCGGAGGTTGCCCCGTGGAACGGTAATGTTGGTCGGGTCGAGTTTTTCGCCGGTAATAAGATCCACGGCCTCTTTTACCGGATAGTGGAACACGGCTTGTGTTGGCTCGTCGTTGCCCTCCACGGTCCAACGCTGATAGTAGTTGCACATGATGTACGTCACGTAACAGTCTTCACCATTGTCCGTCTTCCAGGGAATGGTACGGTACTCGAACGCGTCGTTGACAACGACTGGACGCGGCGGCAGCTCCTTGTCCGCGATTTCACCGATCCAGGATTTGACGTCAGCTAGTTCGCCGGCGGGAAGGATCCACACGGTGCCCTTGCCGTGCGCGAACTTGACACTATTTGTGCTCCCCGAAACACCCTGCGTCGCGCCCTCCGGCGCTTTCAGCCAGCCGAGGTCGCGCTTCTGGCGCATCGGCCCGAGTTCAGGCAAATCGCCAATCACGATAGCCTTGCCACCGCGCTCTACAAACTTGCCGACCGTCTCGAATGTTTCATCTTTTATGTAGTTTGCGGACGGAAGAACGATAAAGTCGTACTCATACTCGTCGAGTCTGCCGTTTGCGACGCGCTTCTCCGTGGCATAGTCGGTGGCGTAGCCCATGTGCGTGATTGCCGCCGTAACGGGGTTGTGCATTTCGAAGTACTCTCCTGCCCGCGGACGCACTGGGTCGGGATAAAGCACCACGAAGGGCGAGCGCGGGAACTGCTGATAAGCCATCACAATGTCAATGTTTTTCTGAATGCCGTACATTGCCAGCGGCACCTCGTGCACGGCAAATGTGAAAGCCCGCGCCGGTGCGAATTTAGCATCGCCATGCCAGCACCAGAGATCTATGCCGGACATACCCCAGAATGCGGCACGCCACATAGTCAAGAATCCAGTGCCTTTGAATTCGAGGTTGACCATGGGTTTCTCAGGCGACAAGCTGCGTAGCCAATCATAATACGTCTTGGCGAAAGGCATCGTGCCTGAATCCATACCGATAATATTGCTGGTGTCGTTGACAGCCTCGATGTCAATATTTCCCGGCGGAACGTACCAGCCCATCTGAGAGTTGAGCATTTTGAAGCAGGTATTGACATCCGGGTCATACTTGTGCACGCAATCCTGCATGAATTGAAAGTACTTCGTAAGCCGCCCGACATTGAAGAACCAGAACTCCGTGTTGCCCTCACCTGCGGAAGACTTCAGCGGCAGCGTGATGGACTCGAAATCCACGAACTCGGAGCCCCATGCCTTGTTCAGGGCGTTTATCTCGACATATTTTTCCCGCATCTCCTCGCGAAAAATCGACTCGCTGAGAGGCCCCACGTTGAGCATGACGGGTTCATTGGCCAGCCAGATGCTGTTGAGCGCCGGATGGCCCGCCACCTCCTTCATGGCAATTTCCAGGAACCGTTCCGTAAATGCACGCGCGGCGGGATGCTCTATATCGAAAGGGATGAATCCGCTGTTGGTGAATCCCTGCAGGCGTGCGTCGGGGTATTTTTCAAAGAACCATTCCGGCATCGGGTGCATGTTGAGCCCGAGATCGACCTTTATCCCCAGCTCCAGACATTTGTCTAGAAAACGGCGGACGGTCAATTCGGGATCGTCGTAGTCAGCCACCAGCAATTTGCCAGTCGGCTCTGGGAACTCAATGTCTTCAACGTCGTCGGAACCGCCCCCCATGATCCGCGCCAGATTCGCGACATCAACGCCTCCAACACCCAGGGCCGCGTTTGCGGAGGCTTCCAAGATAGCCATGTCTTCGCGCGCCTTCGCCGCAGACTTCGCGGCTTCGTTCGAGTTCGAATCCGGGAAAAGGCATAGAGGATTGACGCCTATATGCACGAGATTCAGGTTCAGTTCGCGGATGCGGTCCAGCTCAGGCCAAAGTGCGAACATGCACATGCCCATCATCTGCACAGGTTTGTCGCCAGCGTAAAAGTAGCCGTTCTTGAACGTCAGGCGTTCTTTCGGCCTCGGGAATATGTCTATCGACTCACCAGACGCCGGATCCTCTATCAGCTTTTCAAGCTGTGCTCGCGTCTTCGGCACTTGCTTCTCGGTGTAGTCATAATTCTGCGCCACCACGTTGTATTTTAGTGCTCCTAAGTAGCCCGGCAAATCCATTACGGCTTGATCCAGAGCCGTGATCATTAGCCCCGGTAACGATGTGTCCGCCCCTGCGGCCTTGGCTTTTTCTGCAAGCGCCCTCATCTCCGCCAACCACGCTTTAATTTGATCCGCCTTCTTCCTCATGGAAGCTTTGCTCACCTTGTGGGTGATCCCCTTCTCGCCCGTTATGCGCAGATAGCGCAGCTCTTCGCCAGAGTGCTTCTGCTCGACCAGAACATTGCCGGAGGCGTCTTTAATCGTCACCTGGGGGATGTAAAACCCATCTGGAACGCCTTCTTCAAGCACCCCTTCGCCCAGCAACATAAAGTCAAGAGCCGAGTCTTTGGAAGAAGACCATGGCGCCTCGCCGCCCCACGCCACCCACGCCGTGTGGCTCCCGAACGAGAGATCCGCCGGGATCGTCTTCACGATATTTTCACCCGTGTCAACGTTGTGGAGCGCCACTTCCACCGTGCCTTGCCCGTGGTCCTTCGCCACCTTGTAGACGAAGTCCACGCGGATGCGGTCCTCCTCGTAGGTTTGCGGTTTCAGCGGCTGGACAGTGACCACCACATCCCCAGCTGGCTTTTCTTCCTCTGACGCAAAACACATCCCCATACTGCCAAGGACAACCATCGAGGCGGCCGCAGCGCCCATACCCAAACTGACAAAGTTTTTTTTCATTTTAAATTCGCCCATCACTCCGCGCGCATTGTATCACGACCGCATTGAAAAAACCAATATGACATTTGTGCTATTTACGGTAATATTGTGCGGCGGAACATTCACGTGCTGTTCGCTAAAATAAAAGGCAGACGCAACGCCATGAGAAAAGAAATCGAAAAAGCAAGATCGCTCCCGTTGAAAGATCTGAGTTTCTTCCTTCCACCGGATTATCCCGCGGAGCTGAAGGCTACGATACTAGGTGCCGGACACGAGCGCAAAAGGGCGGGGGATGATTACGACTGGCACGGCAACAAGCGGGGGACCACCGAACTCTTCATATGGCAGTACACGCTCGCAGGGCGGGGGATGCTATCGTATGGGGGACGTAACTACAATCTCCTGCCAGGCGACGCCATGCTCCTCAATGCGCCAGAGGACCACAGGTACTGGCTGCCGCGGAATTCGGGAGAGTGGGAGTTCATATACCTTACGCTGGGGGGAAGCGAATTGATACGCCTCGGTCTCGTTGCCCGGCAGCGTCTCGGCGTAGTCGTGCAACACCCGGCCGATTCCCCCGCAGTGCAATCCGCCACGAACATCATCTCGGCCGGGCTTAAACACCGTCTGAAGTCGCGATACGAACTCAGCCGCCGAGCCTATTCATTCATGATGGATTTGCTTTCAGAAACAGCCGGCAACATGCGCGGCCAAAATGAAATTGCAGCGCAGAAGGCACGTGCATACTGCCTCGACCACATGTCCGAACGCATAACAGTCGAAGACCTCGCCGAAGCGGCTAATCTCAGCCGCTGGCACTTCTCGCGCGCATTCCGTGAAGCGGCGGGAACATCCCCCGGACGCTACATACTCGAAGCAAAAATGCTATTCGCATCCCACCTCCTTCTAAACCCGGCAACAACCGTGAAAGAAGCAGCGGCGATGTGCGGTTATCACGACACGAGTTACTTCTGCAAATCCTTCAAGCTCATCCACGGCATAACCCCCGGAGAATTCTGCGTCCCCCGCTTTCCGGGGAAAAAGCCCCTAAAACCTAGAACCCAACACACATAACCATCCTCGTTAGCTAATAGCCAGCGCAACACGCCCCGCCGCCCGGCGGGAGCCGTGCAGACCCCTTCGTGTGAAGTGCGCCCATTATGGCATGGAGAGGCAGGCGGAGCAAGTAAAACAAGCGCAGAGCGCGGATTGCGGGTGTCCGCGCTGGCGCACGGGCATGGCGCAGCTGCGCCCCCGCCCCCGAAGGGGTGCCCCGGAGGGGCAAGGGGCCGCAGCTGCGCCATGCCCGGATTTTTCTTCGCCGTTGCTCAGCCCGTTCCGGCGAGGTGTG
>JALHHX010000026.1 GCA_022837245.1 Lentisphaerota bacterium | reverse complement strand
GCAACGCTCGTGGGCGGGTGCTCCGGGTGCATCGGGATCCCAGACTGGACTGTGGACGACGCGGGCGCGGTGGAGTACGAGGGGCCGGGTGAGGGCGAATAACATGAGCATCACCGACGCGGAAAAAGATTGGTTCGATCGGGCGAGGGCGCGGCTGAATGAGAACGACAAACTTGACGGACTAGCGCAGGAGTCAACGTTTCAAGCTCTTGCAAAAGCGGAGTCGTCTCTGGCGTCGGCGTCGGATGAGCTTCGGCCCGGAGCCGAGGCGCAGGCCGCGCTTGCAATCGCTTTCACACATTTCGTGTCTGGGTCGGCGGCGCAGGTGACGGCGCAGGTCGCGGCGCAGGTCGCGGAGCACATAGAAGCATGCAAGCTCGAACGAGCAAAACTTGCACAGGTCGTTAAGTCTGGCAGTTTTTTTGACGAATCGAAAAAGTCTTTGCTTTCGGCTCCGATGGCGTTGTCGGTCTTCCTTTCGGTGTGCGTCGTTACTTTCAAAGACAAGATTTTCACTCTGATTTTCGGATCGTAGTCAATGCGATAATTTTCCGCGCTTAAAATTATAAAACTTGTTAATTCACTCTAACCGCCGCGCCGGAGCGTTTCCGGATGTCGGCGGTTTTTCGTGCGGGATTCAGCCTGATCGGCGGTTTTTCAGGGAGCTAAGCTGTTGTCTATCAACGACTTGCAAACAAAATGCTTTTTTTGAAAAAAAAGTGAAAATACCCCTTGACAAACCCAGCCGCTTAGCCTATACTGTGCCTTATCAAAGACCCACTAGGGCCACAACAACAACAACGAACGGAGGCACACCATGAACCTGAACACGATCAAAACGAACCGCACAGCAGAGGATGAAAAATTCGCGGCGATGAGCGCAGAGGCCAGAGCCATCAACGCAACATGGAACGCCGGCAGAATCGGCGGGCTCCCGACCACCCGCGCACATGCCGTCATCGAAATCAACGCAGTGGGGAGCGTGTTCCCGTGCGTCGCGGTCTACAACTCGTTCAGCGTCCGCGACGCGCTCAAAAGCCGGGGGTACAAATTCGACGGCGCGACAAAGGCGTGGTACCGTCGCTGCGACAGCGTCGCGGACGCGAAATCCGAGGCCGAGGAAATCGCCGCAATCGGAATCCAACTCGGCGGCGCGATTACCCGCGAGGATCACGCGGCAATGTGCGTGAATACGAAATAACCACCCCCGCGCCGGACGGCCACCGCGCGGATCAACCAACCAAAAACAAGGAGTCACAAAATGAAAACACATAAAACACGTTACGAAATCGACGAGTCTGGCATGGGCGGAGAATGGCAGGGTGATTTGGATTCGTTTGCCGATGTGCTCCAGGAGGTCGCCGGAGACACATGGGAGATCGTGCCGATCACCGATACGTACAACGGCGCGAGAAATCGAGACGAGGACGGGAACCGCATCGACATTCCCGAGGACGTCTGGCTCCGCGCTCTCGACATCCACGCCCAGCGGCACCCCGAAATGTGGCGTTGCGGCTAACCCACCACCCCGCGCCGGAAGAAGTGGTCGTTTCCAAAATGGAAACAACCACCGCGCAAACCAAACCAAACCAAAAATCGAAGGAGGGACTAGCGAATGAACAAGATCACAGGGACAATCATCGCCGATGCTCGCGGGCGGGCGGTAGCCCGTACCGTGCAGCCTCTCGTTGGGCATTACATATCGGAGGCAAGCCATGAAGATTGAAGGAAAGTCTTTGCTTGTATTTGGGAGCCGAACGCTTGACGACGAACGAATCGAGGCCGAAGTCGGCAAGTTCATTGACGGTACCGATTACAGAATCATCGTTACCGCTCTTGACCCTGGGGGGGTGTGTGAACGCGTGAAGCACTTTGCAAAGGCATCTCGTCTTGGCATCACGCTGATTCAGGTGGGGCTGGACAAAAAGCGGGCGCGCGGAATGCACGAAGCGCGAAGCATTGCGGCACTGAAAATGGCTGATCACATGCTGGCAATCTGGGACGGCACCAGCAAGGGGACTGCTGGCGAAATCAAGCTGGCGAAGAAGATGGGCGTGCCGACAACGATCATCCGGCTTGAACCTATCCCGCGTTGCACGGGCGGACTGGACTTCGATATGCCGGACCTGGCCGCTTTGCTGGACGAATTACAGCGCGATTAGGGTCAACAAGGCCGCGCCGGACGCCCGGCGCGTCAACAACAACAAAACCAACAACAACAACAACAGGACCAAAACCATGAACAGCCATAGCCACATGAACACAGTTACAGCACAGAAAATCAGTGCCGAACAGGCAAGCGAGTACGATGCACGACAAGGGTAAGCGGCGTAGCGTAGCGGAGTCCGCTTGACCCGCTTGTTATGCGAATTTTGAATATCGGAGGCAAACATGGGAAGCATGAAAGGCAAACAAGCAAAAATTGACGCGGCATTCGGCAGGCTGGCAGATATGATCCAGAGCGGGAACCTGCTGGCTGGAACAGACCCGGTTGGTTTCCTGGACACTGTGGCCGCAGAATTGAAAGACCTGCGGGCGGAGAACGTGAAACTAAAAGGAACATTGAGCATTAAACAGGACCGCATTAACGATTTAGAAAAGGCACTGCGCGACACATTACGGCAACCTTGGAATTGCCAACTACGCTCGATGGGGTGGCGAGCACAACCGACCGATGAATGACGGAGGATGCTTTGCGGCGGCGCCGGACACCCGACGCGAACAACAACGAACGGAGACACACATGAAAATCAAACTACGCCGCCACTACTGCCAGCTCGACAATGGCCCGCGCGTCCGTTGCTGGTACAGTCGGGGAAGCCTGGGCACAGCAACGGACGCCGTTACTATTTACGCCAGCGGCGGCGAAACGAAAAACGAAAGGCAAACGAAATGAACAAACGACAAGCGAAAAAACGAAACAAACGAATTGCTGAGGCGGCTGCGATCCTCGGAGCTCTTGGCGGGGCGTCGAAGTCCCCCGCCAAAGCGGCGGCGAGCCGGGCGAACGGCAAAAAAGGCGGTCGACCGCGAAAATGAGTGCATCGAACGAAGATAGCTTGAACCGTTTGGTTCTCCCCAAGGGGCTCGTGCGCGTCTTTCCACGCAGAACGAATGCGACGCCCGATGATGAGGCGGCATACGTGGGACGTGGCCCCGACCTGTGGACGGAGGCCGAGCGCGTGCATATCTCTGTGGCATTCGAGTGGGACAGACAAGCAGCGGAGCAGCTCGCGGAACAATGGCGATGCGTGACCAGTGACGTGACGATCGGGGGGCCAGCTTACGGCGACGCGGGCGGCGATTTCACGCCGGGACTCTACATCAAACGTGGATACACCATCACAAGCCGAGGTTGCCCGAACGCCTGCTGGTTCTGCCACGCTTGGCGCAGGGAGGGCAGGCGGATCAGGACGTTGCCGATTGCCCCCGGCTGGAACGTCTTGGACAACAATCTGCTTGCCTGCCCACGTCCGCACGTTGAAGCCGTGTTTGAAATGCTGAAAAGGCAACCGCAGAGACCGCGATTCACGGGAGGCTTTGAAGCCGCCCTGCTGGAGCCGTGGCACGTCGAACACCTTGCGGAGCTGCGGCCCAAGGTCATGTGGTTCGCGTATGACACACCGGACGACCTAGAGCCCCTGATAGCCGCCGCTCGCTTGCTCGCCGATGCAGGACTGATAAGCGCCTCCCATGAGGCGTGCTGCTATGTGCTGTGCGGATGGAAGGGCGACACGTTCGATGATGCAGAGGCGCGTATGCGGCGCGTCGTTGGACTCGGGCTGTTTCCTCAGGCAATGCTGTACAACCGTGGCCGACACTTTGACGACGGCGATCGGAAACTGTGGGTGCGGTTCGCTCGGGAGTGGAGCAACAAGATCATCGTCGGCGTCAAGATGCGGGAAGTCTGCAACTCCCAAACAAGACAAGGAGAAAAACCATGAAAAACAGAAAACAAAACCGGCGCTGGACATCGGCGGAATGTCTCGAGGCCATTTATCCGAAATCCGCCAGAATCCGGATGCTCCGCCTTGCTGTGTTATCAGGTCTCGTGCGGAAAATGACATGAAAACAGAAAACAAAACCATAAAACAGGAGAAAAAGGCATGAGGAACATAAGGAACATAAACATAAAGGGGATGAGCCGCGACCAGTGGCTCAACGAGCGCAAGCGCGGCGTCGGAGGTTCCGACGTTGGGAAGGTGCTGGGCGTCTCCGAATGGGGCACGGCTGTTGACGTGTGGCTGGAGAAGACGGGGCGCACGGCTCCCGTTGAGCAGACGGAGGCCATGTGGTTCGGGAACGAGATGGAGGACGCCGTCGCGCGTCGGTACGCGTCAGAAACGGGCGTTGAGGTCGTGCGTCACAACTTCATGGCGTTCGACGACGAGGCGTTCCTCGTCGGGAACATCGACCGCCTCGTCAAGTTGAACGGCTCCGGAGCTCCGGCGCACCAGGGAGAGGTGCGAACGGCTGTCGGGCTCGAATGCAAGACGAGCTCGCAGGCCCCGTGGGACGATGTGCCGCTGCACTATCAGGCGCAGGTGCAGGCCTATATGGCGTTGCACCCCTCGATCCAGCGATTCGACGTGGCGGCATCGTTCTACGGATTCGCGAAGGCGTTCAAGGTCTTCTCGGTGCCGCGCGACGAGGAGGTGATCGCCTCCATCCGCGAGCGCACTAGGGAGTTCTGGCTGCGGCACGTCATCCCAGACGTGCCGCCGACGCCGACTTGCGAGGAGGATTGCAAGGCGATTTGGAAAGTCTCAAACCCGCTTCGCAAAGTCTACGCGACGGACGTCGTGGTCGACGCGGTGAAGGCGCTCAAGGATTTCGATGCCCGCATTAAGGAGCTTGAGGCTGGGGCGTCGGAGGTCAAGACATCGATTATGGCGGCGATGGAGGACGGTGAGGTACTCCTCGGCCCGGATGGCGCGAAGCTGGCGACGTGGAAGTCGAACAAGGCGACGCGGAAAACCGATTGGGAGGCCGTGGCGAAGGCACTTAATCCCGATGAAAGCCTGATCGCCGAGTGGACGACTGAAAAATCTGGGGCGCGGGTGTTCCGCGTCTCGTAACTACTGAGAATACAAAAACAAAAGGAGTAAAAAAAATGAGCGAAGAAATTATTAAATACGACGTCGACAACGCCGTTTCAACGGGTCGCGGGGCGGGGGTTGAGATCGCCGCCTCACGCGAAATGGCGGAAGTCCAGGCGGCTGTGGTCATGGCGCGGCGATTTCCGCGCGACGAGATCCGGGCGATGGAGAAAATCCGCAACGCCTGTTCACGTCCAACTCTGGCAGAGTCGGCGGTCTACCAGTACAGCCGGGGCGGTGCGGACGTTTCTGGGCCGTCAATCCGGCTGGCGGAGGCATTGGCGGCAAACTGGGGCAACATCCAGTGCGGCGTGCGGGAGGTCGAGCAGCGCAACGGCGAGAGCACATGCGAGGCCTTCGCGTGGGACATGGAGAACAACTTCCGCGTGGTGAAGTCGTTCAAGGTGCCGCACATCCGGCACACGAAGAGGGGCGACACGGTGCTTACCGACCCCCGCGACATCTACGAGATGGTCGCGAACCAAGGCGCAAGGCGCGTCCGCGCCTGCATCCTCGGCGTCATCCCCGGTGACGTGGTGGAGGAAGCGGTGCGGCAGTGCGAGATGACCTTGAACGCGAAGGCGGACACGACGCCGGAGGGCTTGAAGAAGGTCGCCGACGCCTTCGCCGCCTACGGCGTCACCATCAAGCAGCTAGAGGGGCGGATTCAACGCCGCTTCGATTCGATCACGCCCGCGCAGGTCGTGGGGCTGCGTAAGATCATCGTGTCGCTTAAAGACGGCATGAGCAAGCCGGAGGACTGGTTCGAGCCTACCAAGGACGATGCAAGGCCTTCCGAGGCCGCAAAGCCGAAGAAACTCCGCGACGCGCTCAAGCCTGCGGCGTCCCCAGAATCGGTGGCAGCCACGGAATCTGCCTCCGCTCCGCCGGAAGACGCCGACGACGAGTTGCCGCTCTAATTAACCCGCCCCGGCGGCGCGTTCGATGAGGCGCGTCGCCGGACAATCAATCAATCGAAGGAGGAACGAAAAATGAGCACTCGTAAGGGAAAAATGATTACACAAAATGTTCTGGCACGGCTGAAGCTCGATGTTGCCGAGGTTCGACTTTCGGAAGCGGTGGACGCGCTCAAGTGCGACAAACCTACGGAGGCCGAGTCTGCGGAATTATGCGCCGTGAAGAAAGCCTTTTTGATGGCATATTGGGAATACGCGGAAACCATCCAGAATGAGGAACGAAAAACGAGCACACTGAAAGATCGGGCATGGCGGGAGTTCAAGCTTGCCGAGGTTCGACTTTCGGGCGCGGCGATTGTCATTGCCGAAAGTGTTACGTGCGAGGGCAAACAGCCGACAGCAGCCGAGCTTAAGGGTTACCACGCCGCGACGAAGGCCTTTGTGCTGGCACGTTTGGGCTACTCGAAAGCCTTAGATAAGGAGCTAGAGGCGGAATTCCCAGCCTTTGCGCGGGCAAATAGCAAATACAAGAAAATCATAAAGGAGGAGTGCGACAAATGAGTGGCTGTATTAACGCTGCCCATGACGGGCGGGGAAAAGGAGACGCCGTGACTACTAGAAAACGCGCTATGAACCGTCCCGACGATGGACTTGTTGGCAAGTTTGTTTGGGTCGTTGACGACGAAAAGTATGGATGGCAGGGCATATTTTCGAGCAAGCGCAAAGCTGAGAAGGCATTGCCGAGGCTACACATAGGAGGGTTCGGATGTATCGTGCAGAAGGTCAAGGTTCAATAAATGCGCTTGACATGTGCCACGAACTATAATACATTGCACGGTATCGGATAGGAATCCGACCCGCTGAACACGGGAAAAGAGACCATAAGATGAAACAACCAACTAGAATATTTGCCGCAACACTACAGAGGGCTTTCATGCCGAGCACATTGCAGGTGGTCTCGCCCTGTTCATCTGTAGTGTTGCGGCGTTTTTTGGAGGTGCAACAGTGAAGAGATTCATTGACACGGAGATTATGGTTCGCCCATGGTTCAGGAAGCTAGAGCCGCGCCTAAAGTTGCTTTGGTTGTGGATGATTACACAATGCGACATGGCGGGAGTTCTTGACATGGACTGGGAGCTTGCCAGTTTTGCGATTGGAGCCAAGGTTAAAGAATCAGACTTGGAAGCCATGAACGGCAACGCCAAAGTGTTGCGCGGCAGTAAGATATGGTTGCCTAGGTTCGTTGAATTTCAATATGGGGTTTTGGGCGAAGAATCAAGGGTTCATAAGGGGGTTTTGAAGACTTTAGAAAGCCATGGGATAGGCTATCATAAGGGTATGCTTACCCCTAAGGATAAGGATAAGGATAAGGATAAGGATAAGGATGTAGGGGGATGCAAGGGGGAAGACACAAAGCCGCCAGCCGAACCTATAAAGGCGCCGCCAAAGCAGGCGACCGCAATCCCGGAGTGCCTTGCGACCGTCGAGGGGTTCGCCGATGCGTTCGCGGCGTGGGTGGAATATAGGGCGGCAAAACGTGCGAAAGCAACAGACCGCGTCAAGGCGACGATCCTCAAGCGGTTGACCGAGCGTCCAGAGCAGGCCGTCGCCGCGCTTGACACCTGCATGGCGGCAGGGTGGACTGATGTTCGATGGGATTGGATCGACAACAGGAACAGGGTGACGGCGCACACGGGCGACCCGCGCAACGCCAAGCCGGGCGGGTTCTACGACTCCGGCTCGCCGGATGACCCATGGCCGGAGCTGACAGCCGCAGAGCGGCGGGCGGACGAGCTGGAGAGGAGGGCGAAATGAACATTGGAGCAACAGCGGAATCAATCGTCGGAAGCCTGTTCGCCGTCGCGCAGGCGGAGAAGGAAAGCGTGGACTCCATCCGGGCGCGGATTGAGCAGCGGATCAGCGAGCGCGGGTTTCGGCGCGACGTTGCGGGAGAATGCTACAGCGACCTCGTTGAAACACTGGCACAGGCCGAGCATGACGGGCTCGGGGTTTTCTTCTCCGGTCGCCCAGGGGTGGGCAAAACGTTCCTCGCCCGGTGCGCGTTTCCAAGTGCGCCGTTGGTTCAGTGTTCTCAAGTTGGCGATGGGTTCGAGCTGCCTGACGCGCCCGTCGTCATCATCGACGACTTGGGAGCCGAGCCGCAGGTGTTCGGTCGCGAACCTGTGCTGCAGGCGTTCCTCGGCTGGTATGACACGCCGCCGGCAACGAGGCCGCGCCTAATCATCACGAGCAACCTGCGGGGCGAGGATGTGCGCCGCCGCTACGGCGAGCGGTTCACGTCGCGGGCGCGGGCGACGATGATAGCCGTCCGGATCACGGGCGACGACCACCGAAGCCGCGAGAGCGAACGCGCGAAAGCCCAGGCGGAGGCGAGTGCGGACGATCCGGATGTTGCGCGGGAGTTCAGGGCGTTCGTCAAGCAGATGAGGAGCTCGGGCTGGCATAACATCAACGTGGGCGTGTGGGCTGCGATGCTGGCCAAGAAACTTGACGCGCCGAAAGCCAAGGCGGCGGGCATCCTGATTGTCGATGCGTGGGAGCGCGAGATGGATTTAGACCCGGCGCGGGACGAAAAGCTGAAGTGGATTGCCGAGTCGCAGGAACGGGATGTCGTCGAGCGGCACGAGCGCGGGCTGGAAATGGTGCGGGGGTGGAGGGAACAGCATTGCGAGGCAGACCGCGAGGAGGGATGAAGCATGAAGCCCTATTATCAAGATGACTATGTGACGCTGTACCACGGGGACTGCCGCGAGATTGTGCCGACACTCGGACGGTTTGATCTGCTGCTGACCGATCCACCGTATGGGATCAACATAGCGTCAAATCCGGTAAGGCAAAAGTATGCGAAAATGGATTGGGACGCGCATGTCCCAGAAGCCGGATTGTTGCCGATGCTGATTGAATTAGCCGACAAGTCCATTATTTGGGGTGGGAACTACTTCGTTCTTCCACCACACCAATGCTTTCTCGCGTGGGACAAAATGCAGCCTGAGAACTTCACTCTTGCCATGTTGGAGCAGGCATGGACGAACCTTACCGGACCAGCAAAGATGTTCCGAAAGAGAGTGGTCGGATACGCCAAGCAACACCCAACGCAGAAGCCGGTCGAACTCATGGCGTGGTGCATAAGTAAGGCTGGAGACGTGCAGACGATCCTCGACCCGTTTGCTGGCTCTGGAACAACTGGAAGAGCGGCGAAAGATCTCGGGCGGAAGTGCGTCTTGATTGAACGCGAGGAACGCTATTGCGAGATCAGCGCCCGTCGCATGGCGCAGGAGGTCTTGCCGCTGTTCGGCCCACAAGCCGCGCAGGCGGCTTCCGGCGACGTTTCGGGCATGGACGCAAGGGCGGGACGGTGGAACGCCACACAAGCGATTTTAGGGACTATGACAGGACAAACAAAAAAACAAACGGAAGGACGATCAAAATGAAGCAGATAATAGCAATCGACCCCGGCGCGTCCGGCGGCATCGCGTGGGTTGACGCCGACGGCATCGTATGCGCCGAACCCATGCCAGACGGAATGACCGCGCAGGCGGACGCGCTTCGCTCGCTGGCGGCATCGATAGGGGGCGCCACTGCCTTCATCGAGAAGGTCGGCGGCTACATGCCGGGCAACAGCGGCCCAGCCTCGTGCAAGTTCGCGCGGCACTGCGGCCACATCGAGGCGGCCCTGTACATCCTCGGCATCCCGACGGTTCAGGTGGCTCCGGGCGTGCTGGGGACGTGGCCTGCCGAAAAACCGGAACGCAAGCGGGCGATCCGCGAGGCGATGGCGCGGTTGTATCCCGGATTGCGCGTAACGCTCAAGACCGCAGACGCGCTGGGAATTTTGACGTGGGCAATGCGGAATCGCAACGGGCAGTAAAAAAACTAAAACCAAACCAAACTGGAGGAAGAAAATGCTTAATGAACACAGACTGTTTAGCTTTAGTAATTCGCAATACTGCGGTGTTTTGGTGACAGAAAATGTTATGAAAAAAATCGCAAAACTAGAGGCAAAGTATCTTAATGATATAAGACTTTTGTTGAGCGATGAACATGATCGCGGGAATGTAATTTCTTCCGATTGGGGGATTGTTTATCCTGAAGGAAAAACAACATATTTTTATTACTCAGACAAGAGCAGTGATGTGAAACAAAGGATAAAAGTTTCGTGCTTATCATCAAAGATTGAGCATCGACCAGTCGTTTTTATTGCAGACAACTACGAAGACGCACAAAAGCAAGCTAATGAGTATTTCGGCTGTAACAATAAAGAAAGCCTAGCTATTGACAAATAGCAACAAATCCGGCAACATTACCGGAGAAATGGCAAGATTGCCGCTGAAAGGATAAGCACATGGAGATTCATAGGTACTTCCGGGGGGGAAACCGCGACTACCAACACACGCGAACCATGAAAAATGTACATTGATACTGATCCAAAGGAGTAAAATGAAATCATCACCAAAGAAAACCGACCCGGCGACCGTCCCGCTCTCGTCAATCCACCTGAACGATGGCAAGAGCGGATTGCCCAAAAACCCGCGCTTCATCCGCGATGAGCGCTTCGCGGCCTTGTGCGCTTCCATCCGCGACAATCCCGAATACATGCCAGCTCGCCCGATTATCGTCAACGAGGACGGTTGCATACTCGGCGGCAATATGAGATTCCGCGCTTGCAAGGCTAACGGCATGAAGACCGTTCCTGCGTCGTGGATTCAGCGTGTCGAGGGCTGGTCAATCGAAAAGCAAAAGCGATTCATTATCATGGACAATCGCGGATTCGGCGAGGACGATTTCGACGCCCTCGCAAACGAGTGGGAGATCGAGGATCTGATCGCGGCGGGGTTTGAAGAAGCCGACCTGACCGGTTACGACGTTGAACCGTATGGTGACACGTCAACAGATCGTGATGGGCAGGGTGTAACCTCGACATGGGCGTCGTGCAAAAAAACTGGGGCGGCTCCGGTTAGGATAGGCCCGATGGAGTCACGCATCACAGTTGAAACCGCTCAAAGGATAGTTGAGAAATGCAACCGGGCATTTTCCGAAAACGGGACCCCCATTAACGAGACCTTGGAGGCCATAATGCTATGCGCGTTGCAATCATAGACGCCAACTACAAAGACGCCAAGTTTCAGGGGTTGGCGGCTTCGTGGTTACGATGGGAGGCGCAGCGAGCGGGGGCCGATGTTGTCGCGGTTGAATCTGCCGACGTTGCGCTTGTGACCGTATCGAGTCAGCAGGGAGTTTCCGACGTTAGGCGCGTCAGAAAAACAATACCCGAGCGCGTGCCCGTTATCATCGGCGGCGGCGGGGCTTGGGGTCCGGCAGTGTTTCGCGGGTTATGTGATTGCGTGTGCGTAGGAGAGGGGCAACGGTTTATTCGCACCATGCTTGCAGATGGGTTGGCTGCAGCTCGCGCTTTGCCAGAGTGCTGGAACTGGGAAGAATCGCGCCCCGTAGTTCCTAGCACTGCTTTCCCGTGGGACGTTCCTCCGTTGCGCCATCCAGACGGAACGGTTCGAGTGTTTGGGGCAAGAGGATGTCAGCGCAAATGCCTATTTTGTCAAACGGGATGGGAGCAGCGATACATGCAAAACCCAAACCCGGCACTGGTGGCGGCACAAATCACTGGATTGAAGCGCGCCGGGCATAAGGTGGCCGTCGTGACAAACGATGGGGCTGCGGATAATTATGCATCCGCACTTGGTCAACAGGAGTTTGTAAGCGCAACGGTTGAAAAATTACTGCAAATGCCGATCACTCGGGCATGGGCAAAAAGCATACGGGTGGGGGTTGAGGGCGTTTCCGAAAGACTTAGAAACGCAGTTGGCAAGCCGGTTACCAATGACGATTTGTCGTCATTGACTTTGCGGGCGTGGGCCAACGGTGTCGGAGTGCGATGGTTTTTTATCGCAGGGCTACCCGGCGAGACCGATGAAGACTGGATCGAATTGCGCGGTCTTGTGGACTCGATTCGTTATGCGACAAAGGGGGTTGTCATGGCGAACTTTCACGCATTCATACCACAACCGGCTACCCCGTTATGTGTCCTGCCGCTGAAAGACGAATACTGGGAACGATTCGAGGAGTTCCGCAGATGGTTTTTCCATGGCCCTGGGTTCACGCGACGCATGCAGATAGTCGCGCCCGCTCAATACAAAGGCCGCATGGCGCGAGCGTGCGAGAGCATGGCCGCCACAGAAGGCGAGTTGCGCCGTGGATGGGCCAAAGATGACGCGCCAAACTGGAGGGTCAAATACTTACTGACTCCAGATCAAATGCGCTCAATAGCAGTAAAATACATGGAACGATTAACATGCCCACCCTAACCCATGACCAGCTTTCCGCCCTTGCCCGCACAGGCGCTCTGAACCGGGAGATTGAGCACGCAATATAGTGCACGGAGAAATAACAACATGGGCAAACGAGGCCCTAAAACAATGCCGTCAATCATCCTTGCCGCGCGCGGAAGCTGGCGGGCGGGCACAGGCGACGCTGGAGGGTAGAAATGCCGCGCAAGCCTAACCTCACCGACGCCGACCACGCGGCTGTTACGCAAGCCGTCAAACGCGCTCGGCTGATAGACGCCTCGCGGGCAATGGCCCGCATCGTCAAGCACACCGACCCCTCCCCGGCGGAAAAGCGCAGGCGCGAGCGGCTGGAGTCATCGCTGGCTGAGTGGATGAAATATTACGGCGGTGATGCGTTCGACAGGAAGTTCAGCGACGACCACAAGCGCGTCATTGCGAAGATCGAAAAGGCAATCCGCGTCGGCGGGTTGTTCGCGCTTGCGATGCCACGAGGGAGTGGCAAGACCACGATACTCAAGTGGGCGCTGCTATATTGCCTGCTTACCGGGCTGCGGAAATACGTTATCGTCATTGCCGCGACATCCGACCTCGCTCAAGACCTCGTTGAATTCGCCCGCAATCAAATCCAAGATTCCGACACACTGCACAAACACTATCCGCATGTGTGCGAATACGCCCGCAAGACGCAGGGTAAGCAAATCAAGGCCTCATTCCAACTGCGCGCGGACGGCAAGAATAGTGGAATCAAATGGTCAAAGAACACGCTCATCTTCCCAGACGTGAACACGGAGGGACAGAAGATATTCGACAAGCGCAACCGCGACACCGGGAGGAAGGTTGACGCCGCATCCGCCGAACCCTACGCGAGCAACGGCGCAATATTGGAGGGGCATGGACTGACGGGAGCCATTCGCGGCAAGTGGAAGGACACGCGCACCGGGAAAGTCATCCGCCCGGACTTCGTCCTCATCGATGACCCGCAGACCCGCGAATCAGCGGAATCGGACAGCCAATGCGCCGCACGAGAGCGAATCATAACTGGCGACGTGCTCGGACTGGCCGGGCCGCGTCGTCGCATCGCCGCGGTAATGCCATGCACTGTCATACGCAAGCACGATCTTGCCCACCGATTCCTAGACCGCGAGCTGCATCCCGAGTGGCAGGGCGAGAAGTGCGCGATGGTGACCCGCTGGCCGACGGCACAGGAAACGCTCTGGCGCGAGTATGGCATCGTTTACAGGCACGACGGGCTAGACGCGGCCACGGCGTTCTATCGGGCGCGGCGCAAGGAGATGGACGCTGGCGGCGAAGTCTCGTGGAATGAACGCGTCAGGGACGGCGAAATATCCGCGCTTCAGACTGCGGAGAATTTGCTGCTTGAATCGGGCGAGCAGTTTTGGGCGGAATACCAGAACGACCCTCGCGACATCCTCGTTGGCGTCTACACGCTCACGGAAAGGACGATCACAAGCCGCACGGATGACTCCCGGCAGGCTGGCGTCGTCCCGGAATGGGCGCAGACCGTCATCGCCGCGACCGACATCAATCCATCATACGCACTAACGACAGTCGTCGTGGCGTTCGGCGCAAACCAGCGGGCGGCGGTCATTTGGTACGGCACGGCACCGCTCAAGGTGGACGCCGAGCGCACAGACGCCGAACGCAAGGCCGCGATTATGGCCGCGCTTGAACGGCATGGGACTGAAACCCTTGCGCGGTTGCCTAGACCGCCCGACGACTGGATAATCGATGGCGGCGGCTCGCCGGAAAACACCGTCGTCGATTTCGCCTCGGTGTCCCGTCGAATTTGCGGAATTCAGGCTTTCGCCGCGTTCGGACGGGCGGCGAAACAATACCGCCCGACGCACCGAACGGCAAAGAGCTTGAGGGTGTACGAGCAGGCGCACATCGTCTTCGTCTCATCAATGCAACAGTGGATTATTTGGAACGCGGATTATTGGAGAGAGCAAGCGCAGCGGGCATGGACGGGGACGCTCGGCGGGCCGGGTTCATGCGACTTGTTTCGCGGCAACCACGGCGAATTTGCCGATCAGATTGTCCGCGAGCAACTGGCCGGGAAGGTCGAACTCAACGGGCGGATGTTGTATGATTGGCGCACGTTGCCTGGGCCGCACGACTACGGCGACTGCATGGCGGAGGCTTTTGCAATGGCTGCTGTGCGCGGCGTCGGTACTGGAGGCGCGGCGTCAAGGCCGCCAAAAAAATCAAAGATGGTTTCCGTTGTGGTTAACGGGAAAGTTGTATCACGCTAGGACTAGGAGGGTAGTAAAATGGGACGCAAAAAAAAGACGGACATGGACAATCAGACATCCAATAAATCAATGCCGGAGGTGACGACACGCGACCCGGCACCGGAGAACCGCGACCCGGTGCGGAGGACGTGCACACCGAGGCTGTATATCCAAGCCAATTCACCGACGGTCTGCCCGACGTGCTCTGGCTGCACGCGCATGGACAACGGACGGCATGTCGACCCGGTGCGGAGGAAGATACTTGAATATCGAACTTGCGCCAGATGCGGCGCGAAGCTGGCGGCAGGACGGGATATGACGGAATATGAAGTTGAAAAGCTGTGTGTCCGAGCCGAGGCGGTCGAAGAGTATGAACGCCTGAACAAATAGTTACGCGTGGCGTAACTAATTCCAGACGCCATATTGACATCGGCTGCCTTCTGTGCGTTAATGTTGGCATGGACAGAATAGCCGGGCAGATTCCATCATCAATCATCGGCGGCGAAACCATCTGGATTGCGTCCGCAAACACCGCAGAGGCGAAAAACGACATCACCGTCCCCGGGCATACGCCCGCAGGCGGCGCGACCCTGGCATACCAATTCGCCTCCCCGTCTTCGCCCGCTACCATAGCCGCGGTTGCCAACATAACAAACACTGGATGGACGCTCACCATCCCCTCATCAACCACGCTGGCGTGGTACGGGCGAATCTTCTACGCGGGATTCCTTACGGTCGGCGAGCACGTCCATGTCGTCGATGAAGGCGAGATGTACGTCCGCGCATCGCCGCTCCGGGCGTCGTCGTGGAGCGCGGTCATAGCCGCCGTCGATGCCGCCATGCTGACGGTGGCGACATCGCCGAACGGTTCGATCACGGTTGACGGCGTCTCGATGTCATATCGCGGCACCGCCGACCTCGTGTCGATTCGCGCATTTGCTGAACGCAAGCTCGGCGAAGAAACTGGAAGCCGGACGCCGCGCAGAATCCTGTCGAGGTTTTTGAGATGAGTTGGTTTGCTCGTAAAAAAAGTGCAGGTCGCCGCGTCGGGCAGGTAGCCGTGCGCGGATTTCAGTCCGCAGCCGTGGACAGGCTCCTCGCGGCATGGAGGTATGATGGCGGATTCACCCCGCAGGAAATCTCGCAAAATCTACACACTATCAGATCCAGGTCGCGGGACATGGCGAAGAACAATCCGCACTTTCGGCGGTGGCTTCAGCTGATCGAAACCAACGTCGTCGGCGAGGGGTTCGTCCTCAAAAGCCAGCCGCACGACACGCACAACGGCGAAACCATACTTGACCAGAAAGCGGCGAAATTCATTGAGTCGCATTGGTGGAAATTCTGCACCTACCGCGACCCCTCGAACGGGCAGACGTGGTTCGACTTTTCCGGCGTGAAGACCGAGGCCGAGATGGACAGATTGGCAGCGAAGACGTGGGCGCGGGATGGCGAGTATTTCATCCAGATCGTCCGCAACGCTCCGAATCCATACGGCATTTCTTTCAGAATGCTGCGCCCTGATTGGTGTGATGAGAAATACAATGTCGCCGACACCGGACACGGAACGATGATCCATGCCGGCATCGAGATTGACATGGTGACCCGTCGTCCGGTGCGCTACTGGTTTATCGCGCCGCCGTCCTCAGTTTATGAATTCGACAAGGCGAACGGGAAGCGCGTCCCAATCGAGGCCGCGGACATGATTCACGGATTCACGCAGGACGACGAAGGGCAGCCCCGCGGAATTCCGTGGGGACACGCGGCCATGGTCAAGCTCAAGATGCTTGAAGAGTATGACCGGGCCGAGTTGACCGCGGCGCGAGATGAGGCGTGTACCGTCCGCACCTACGAGGCTTCGGACGCGAACGCGAGCCCGGACGAGTTTGTAGATTTGAGCGACCCGGTGAACGTCAACGCGGCGGAGGCATTGACAGCTGACAAGGAGCCCGGGCAATCAGAGATAGTGCCGCGCGGCTATTCGATGAAAGTTCACACCCCGGCGCATCCGAATCGGGAATTGACGGCGTTCAAGGTGTCGATGCTCCGCGACGTGGCTTGCGGCTTCGGCCTTGAGTATGCCAATTTCGCGAATGACTGGGCTGGCGTCTCCTTTTCTTCCGTCCGCGCCGGGACGATCAGCGAGCGGGACGGCTGGAAGGTTTTGCAACAGACGATGATTTCGCAAATGAAGACCGTGCAATTCATGGCGTGGCTTGAGTCGTTTCTGTCGTTGTCGATTTCCGGCCAACTGCCAGCCTCAAAGTTCGACAAATTTTCAGAGCACGAATTTCGCGGGCGTCGTTGGATGTGGGTTGACCCAATGAAGGACATCGCATCTTCCGTCATCGCCGTCAACCAGCGTTGGAAATCAAATACCGACATCGCGGCGGACATGGGCACCGACTATTTCGACAACATTGAGCAGATCAAGCGCGAGGAAGTGGCATTGCGTGGCAGCTCGAAGGGATCCGTGCCGGTTCTCGACGCCGCGCAGACCACTTCCGCGTTGCTCGTCGTGCAGGAATACGCCAACGGCGGAATCGCGGAGGCGGCGGCGGTCGCGCTTCTCACGGCGGCGGGCGTTCCGGCTGAAGCCGCAAAACTGATGATCGCATCACAACCAGTCGCGGAGAAAAGCGAGGACAATGAAAAAGAAGAGTAAAAATAAATTGGACGACTATCCCGACATCTATCCCGACATCCAGATTCGGGCGGCCACAATTGAGGTCGGGCGGGCGGAGGGCGACAATCCCGTTTCCGTGTCGATGAGCGTTTCGAGCGAGGAGCCTGTCCTGACCGTCGCCATGATTAACGGCAAGTGGGAGCGCGTTTATGAGGTGCTCGACCACGGCGATGGTTCCGTTGATATGAGCCGATGCAAGGACGGGCTTGTCGTCCTTGACCGTCACTTCGGCGACCAGATCGGGCTTATCTCCGCCCCGAAGATCGAGAACCGGAAGCTCGGGGGACGTGTTGAATTTTGCTCGGGAAGCCGGGCGCAGGAACTTGGGAGGGATGCAATGAATGGACTGCGGCGCAACGTCAGCGTGGGATACGTTGTCGCGCCGGAGTCCTATCGCGCAGAGGGAGTCAAAGACGGAATCCCGGTGGTACGGGCCATGTCTTGGACACCATATGAAGCGAGCTTTGAACCCGTCCCGGCAGATACAACCGTCGGCGTAAATCGCGCCGCCGAAATTGGAGCGGCCGTCAAATCGGCGGACGCGCAAAAAAAGGAAATCAGAAAAATGAATCCAAAGGAAATCGCGCAGCTTTTTGCTCACGCTGCTAAATACGGCATTGATGCCGCCAAGGTCGAAACCATCGACATGTCCGACGCCGAATCAGCCCTCGCCGCCCTCAACGCGATGATCGTTGAGAAGCTGGGGGCCGACCTTGAAAAGCAGGGGGCCGACCTTGAGAAGGAGCGCAAGATGGTAATCGAACTCAAGGAGCGCAAGCCGCCCATCCCAGAGCCAAAGGGACAGCCTATCATCGGCGGCGACGTGAAAACCGAGGAGAAGGTCGTGCGGAGATATTCCGTGCTTAATGTGCTCCGTCGCGCCGCCGGGCTGAAAGTCGATTGCGGCTTCGAAGACGAAATCAACGACGAATGCCGTCGTCAGGGGCTTGGCTCCAAGCGCGGCGGGCAGTTTGTAATTCCTCACGCTGTCCTCGCCAATCGCGCCCTCACCGTCAGCGGCACTTCGTCCGCCACGGTCGGCACGGTGCTCGACGGCTCGCAGTACATCGACGTGCTTCGCTCGAAATCAATCCTCGGGCCTCTCGGCGTCCAGTTCCTGACCGGGTTGACGGGCAACATCGCCATCCCTAAAATGACCGCTGGCGCGACCGGGTACTGGGTTGCCGAGGCGACCGCGATCACTGGCAGCGCGCCGACGCTCGGCCAGGTGAACGGGACTCCGCACACGTCCGGTGTGCTGGTTGACATCTCGCGCCTCATGCTGCTCCAGTCGACGCCGTCCGCCGAGGATTTCATCCGCAACGAGATCACAGAACGACTCGCCCGGACGCTCCAGCTTGCCGTGTTTGGCGGCACCGGAAACGACGGACAGCCTTCCGCGATCACCGCGGCATCAGGCATCAACAACCCCAGCGTGACGACGGGTGCGCCGACCTACAAGGAACTGCTCGGCTTCCCCGGAAACATCCTCGCGAAGAACGCGGAGGCCGACGGGCAGAAGTGGGCGATGACGGGCGAAGTGTGGCAGGCGCTCGCGGGCACGTTCACTGACGGCACGGCGAAGGCCGAGAGGGTGCTCGACTTCCAGTCGAAGACCTGCCTCGGGTTCCCGTACTTCGTCAGCGAAGACGTGGGCGCGAATTCGCTGTTCTTCGGCGATTTCTCCACCGTGGTCGTTGGCGTCTGGGGCGCGGGCATTGACTTGAACATGGACACGGCGACTCTCTCGTCGTCCGGCGGGCTTCGGCTGGTCGGGCTTCAGGACGTTGACGTCATGGTCCGCCTAGGGGAGGCTCTCGCCTACAACAACGCCGTCACGAACTGATCGACCTAACCGCAATGGCGGCGAGGTCGTGAATGGCCTCGCCGCGAATAGGAGAAAACGAAATGAAGAAACTTATCACATTCGCCATGCTAACCGCTTGCGCGGTCGCGTTCGCGCAGGACGCCAACAGGATGAGCTATGTCCAGTTGATCAACCCCGTCGTCGATGACGCGCTTGACGGCCCCGCCGTGGACATCTCGAAATACAAGGGCAACGCCGCCTTCCTCGCGGAGTGGGCGACGAACATCGAAACCGGGCACGTCGCAAGCGTGACCCTGCAAACGTCGGCGGCTAGCAGCTCCGGCTGGTACACCGTGACGAACATCAACGCGGAGGCGGTCAAGGTAACCAAGACGGGCGCATACACAAACGCGGCCCCAGACCGCGTTCTCGTCGACTCGAACCGGCTCAAGAAATACGTCCGCGCCGTCGTTGCGCAGACGGGCTCCACGAACGCCGTTTCAGCGATGATCGTATTCCCGATGGTCAGCAATTAGGAATCAGGCGGTTGTCCATTCCGGCCTCGAAACCGCCGGGCACAGCATTCACGGAGTGGACCCTTTTTCATGATCCTCAAAACTCAAGTCGAAGCAGCATTCAGAGCCGTTCGCGCCGCGCTTGGTGGCGGCACGCCGATTGCGTCTGGCGATAAATCGTGCATGGGAATCGTCAAATACTCGTCCGAAACAGAGGTGACCGGGCGCGGATTCAGCCAGCCAGTCGGAGGCGAAGCCCGCGCATTGTATTCAGAGATCGGCGACGTGTCGCTTGACATCCCATGCACGGTTGATGGCAAGCGCGTCTACCCGCAGACGCCCACCATTGACTCGGCGGGGGCCTGCACTACGTTCCGATTCACGGCGACAAGACCGAACGAGGGCGGCTGACATGGGCGAATACAGAGACATCACACTTACGGCTGTAGGCGACTGGAACGAGCAGATTGACGTTCCGCTCGTCAACGCAATGATGGCCGGGATTGAGATTAGCGGGCGTTCCGGGCGTCAGGCTTGTGAAATGGCCATGATCTACATGGCGCGGGCGGCGCGGAGAAGGACAAAGCAGGCCGAGGCGCGGCGCAAGATCAAGACCGGAAAGACGGTGAACAACGTATCATACAAGTATGTCGAGTGCTGGGGCGGCGGTCGCGACGTTCCGGCGCGAATTCCAGATTTCACTGTCAGGCCGAAAAACGAACTTTCAAATTATTCGTGGGAAGACGCTAGGAAGAACATCGCGGGGCGGGGGCTTGCGAAACGATCTTGGTTTTGGTCAATTCGGAAACTGCGCGACGGGAAGGCGATCCCAGGAGCGACATCGTTGTATCAAATCACGACGCCGACGCACTGCGGGCTTATCCTGTCGAACAGGCTCAACTACATCCGCGCCGTAACGCCAGCAGGAGTCGAAGGCATGGCGGCGGCGGCGGCGTCCAATCAAATAATGGCGCAAGTCGCGAAGAAGATGGAACGCGAGTTCGGCATCAAATCGCCGAGGCTTGCGGCGAGGAAAACGAAGGCGGCGACGAAGACGCTGGGCGCTGAATTCAAACGCGCGGAAAGGGACGTTGTACCGACATGAACGTATATCCGTGGGACTTGGAAGAGCGGGCAATCGACGCGGTCGTCGCGTATCTCCGTACCCAGCTCGGCGAGGTGGCGACGATCAAGGCCGCGCTCGACTTCGTTGACGCGATCACATTTCCGCTTGTCAGCGTATTCGTTGAGGATTCGGACAACGCGAACGACACCGCGCAATTCAACGGGCTTCGCAAACTGTCGATTGGAATCGAGATCGTGACGGAGGCCATCACTGAATACGGCACGGCGTCTGAGAACGCGGCGATGTTCAGGACTGCGCGTGAAACGCACCGTGCGGTGAAATCGCAAGTGGTCGGCGCGCTGGCGCATCAGCACTTGGAAGACGCGATAAACGCGGTAAGCCCGGAAGGTATCTGGTTCTCGTCGGCGCACATGACGCGGCAGAATCCGGGAATTGAAAACAACACTTTATTCACAATGCAGATGCTTGAGTGCATCTGTTCGCCAAAGGAGATTGGATTATGAGCATGACAATTTCGGTTCAGGTAGCATACAATAACAACGGGCGTGCGTTCACGCTTGTGCCGACCGTCTACACTGCGACGCCCGGCGATGCGTTGACAAGCGGAGTCGCGGAGATCGGCACATCGGCATCGGCGATTCCGCTGGGCGGTTGCGTGGATCCGGGCATGGCGGTCTTCACGAATCTCGACGCCACGAATTATGTTGAAATTGGATATGACAGCACCGGGTTTGTCGCTGTCATGAAAGTGGCCGCCGGGGCGACGGTCGTCGTCAGCCTCGACGGAGTAATGGCCGCTCCATACGCGAAAGCGGACACGGCGGCGGTATTGGTCAGTTACACAATAGCCGACAAAGCGGCTTAACACGGAGAAATCAAATGGCAGCAAATCAGCAACTACCCACGGCGGTATACCAAATAGGCGGGCAACTCACAAAATCTGGATGGGTGATCGTCCAGAATTCCTATGGTTTCGAGGAGGACAGCGAAGTCAAGACGAAAGCCGACGGCACGTTCAACGCCGACATCACATATTCGCGCAGGCAGACTCTACAAGTGACGCTGGAGGCACTTGCCGCCGCAGACGTGGACGAATTCCAAGTCGGCGGTCAGGTGGAATCAGGCGTGTTCCCGCTGGCCGACGGCACCGCATCGGCGTGGAAGATCAACGACGCGACTCTCACGAAGACGCGCGGGCCTGTCCAGGTCGAGCTCGACCTGATCCAGCTCGGCGACATGATAACGTCCACCTGATCGTCCATGCGCTTTATATCATCATGGTTCCAAGCGGCCGTGCAACCACGCCAATGGAACGTCGCGGGAATTAACTGCGACGCTCTATCGGTGTGGCACTTCTACGCTCTTTCGGATTCAGGCAATCCGTATATCTGCGGAGGCAATAGGACGCACGACGCCGCAATGGAGGTGCTGATATATTGCACAGGCGGAATTGAACACTCACGGCAGATTCTGGCGCATCCCCGCTTAATGCAAAAGACAACGCGGAGGATATTCAGGCGAATCAGGCGGATTGGGTTTGCGCGGCTCGATGCCGCGGTCGCAGAGTACGTCATAACCGGTACGCGTGTGCCGGGCCACAAGCGGCGCGTACCGCGCCCCGGCGATTCCACGCAGGTAAAATACATGGCGGCTCCGAGGTGCTGGGCATTGATCGAATCTATGCTTTCAAGCGGCGCGGCGCACGACATCGACGCCGCGTGGAACATGCCATATTCGACCGCTCAATGCCTTTTCGACACACGCCGCGACGCGACCGGGGAGGACGATTCGCTTGAGACGCTTGACGAAGAGAGACGGTTCGACGCGATGATTGCAAGCAAGGCCGAAAGCGAGGTGGCGTGATGGGCGCGGTTGCCGAACTCAAAGCGTTGCTCGGCCTCGACCCGAAGCGGTATAACGCCGGGATGAAGTCGGCGCAGAAAAGCACGACTGTATTTCAGGATGGGCTGGCGAAAGTCACGAGCATGGTTGCAGGCGCATTCAGCGCGGCCGCGGTTATTGGATTTGCGAAAAACGTCTGGCAATGGGGAATCAAACTATCGCAGACGGCTGAAAAGGCCGGGCTTCTCACATCCGAAATGGCCGCCCTGAACAAGGTCGCACGGCAAAATGGCATGGACGTCGATCAGGCCGCGAACATACTCACGAAAATGCAGACGAAACTCGGGGACGCAATCGAGAATGGCGGCGAGGCTGAAAAGGCGTTTACCAATATCGGGTTAAGCCTTGATGACTTGGTGAAGCTGTCTCCGGCCGACATGCTTCAGGCGGTGGCAAGGGCCGCTGTCGAGTCAGGCGACCCGCTGAACGCGCTGGCCGACATCATCGGTGAAAGGCTCGGGCCGACGGCGGTCGCCACATTTCGCGACCTTGCCGAGAACGGGCTGGGGACGATCGACGAAGCGCTCGGAGATTCGGCTGACAAGGTGGAGGAGTTGGGCGACAAGTTTGCCAAAATGTTTGAGGAAGTGAAGGCGGGCGCACTCAAGGCCGGAGCCTACACCGTCGATACAGGGAATTACTTGTGGAAACTCGCGAAAGGCAAAATATTTGATGGCCGCGACATCAACGAGACAGCTGCCCAGTTGAAGAAGGAAGAAGAGCTGGAAAAAAAGCGGAAAAAGCAAGAAGCCGAGAAAAGACAGCGCGAAGCGGAAGAGGCCCGGCAAAAGAAACTCGCGCAGAGAAGGCGCAAGGAAGAGGACGCCGCGAGGGAAAAAGCCTACAAGCTCGCCGCGGAGGCCGACAAAAAGGAACGCGAAAGGCAACGCAAGACCGCCGAGGAAGTCTGGGCGTTGCGCTGGCAGTTGTTCGAAAAGCTCGACGACCTTGCCAAGAAGGAAGAGGCGATTCGGGCCGGGGAGGGCAAGGGCGGTCTTACATCCACAGTCGATGACCTTTCACGACGCGGCGGTATGTCCCGAGGCGGCGGCGTCGGGCAGTATGAAATAGCATCGAAACAACTGGCGATTGAAAAGGAAATCCTCGAGGTCGTCAAACAGGCAGTGGAAGCGCAGGACAAATTCAAACGCGAAGAAGCAGAGCGGGGAGGCATAGGGATATAACATGGCTGAGAAACTACCAAGCACGGCTGTCGATCCATTCGACAAGCGCGAGACATATACATGGTCGCCGGGAAATGGAACGGTAAAGACGTTCTCGGCGTCCGGCACCGCTGCGGACATGGAGGAAAAATATAACCTTGCCATGGCCGGTGCATACAATCCGCTCGCCGGAAGGATATGCGGCATCACTCTCGACAAGTCGGCCAATGGGCGCGGGACGCTGTCAATCACTTACGAGCGTTTTTTGGCTTCTCTGATTGACGAGGAAAACGACGGGGTTCAGGAACTTGTCGCGGTCGACAACGTGCGCGACATAAAGACGGCGGAGTATTTCAAGTCGCTGAGCCCAGAACAAAAAGTCGCCGTGCAAGAACGATGGGAAAGCCGACTTCCGCCGCCGCCGCAGTCGCCGCCGTATGGCTGGGTGCCGCTACAGCACACGCTGTACAATCACATGGCTAGCGGTATGGAAACGTGGACGGATACACGCTACGAATTTCGCAGGACGTTTCTGACGACCAGCGAGAGAACCTTGAAATTCAGCGCGTCGAATCCAAACAAGGTAGTCGCGAAGCTGCCTCGAATGTCCACCGTGCTGTCAAAGCTAATCGACGCCCTCCCGGCTGGCGAATGGCTCAAGGCTCCGGTCACCGTGACATACGCCGGGTCGCTTGGATGGTCTGTCCAAGAAACCTATATCTGGGCGTGGAAGTGGTCGGTGGTCTATGGAGGGACGTGGACGGGGGACGCAATCGCATGAGCATTCCGAACACACAGAATTCCGTGATGGGCGTGACCGTGCGCGGCGCGAACGCCCGCAGGACTGTCAATTCAACCGCCTCGGCTGGGCGCACGCTCGGAAGGCCGTCGCTTTTCCAAGTGCGCGTCGTCCCCGACGGCGAGGACACGGTGGCCGTGAGCGTGTGGCTGCCCAAGGAAATCGGCGGCGTGGTGCGCCGCAACGGCTGGCCTGTCAGTCCCCAGTACGCACCCGTGGATGAGGAGGGCGAATGGTACACTATCGCCTCGACAACGTACTCCGCCACGGAAAAGCAGGTTGTGGTGCGGGTCAAGTACGACAGTCCGAAAAGAGCCAAACCCACGGGCTGGGAAGGCGACTTGTACTGGGTGCTCTCCTTAGAGGCGGCGTCCACCCTGTCCGGCTTGGAGATCCGTGACAAGCACGAGACGCCCGTGGTGCTGGCGACGATCAAAAACGGGGCATTGCTACAGCAACTGCACGTCGGCACCATCGAGACGTGGTACGCGATGCCGGACTCCGAGGTTGACGATCCGTTTGACTACCAGTCCCTGGGCTGGAGAGACACGATGCCATCCGGTAGCGACGCGCACTACTACGAGCTGTACCGGTTCTGCCAACTCGAGCAGATCGACGACCTCGACCTGTCGTCGTTCTATTCGCAGTCCGAGGACAAGGACCGGACGCTTTCGCTTGTAATCCGCACGTGCGAGGACGAGCCCGGCAACGTCGCCCGCATCGACTACGCGGGGCTAGACCAGCTGTTCGACGAGTATGCCAAGGATCCCGGCGGCGAATTTGTGGAATGGCTTGGGGACATAATCAGTGAGCATGGTGATGGTGACTGCGCATATAACAACTCAACGGGGCACACGTGTCCTTTTGTCGATATAGACACCGACCCTCCGCTCTCGGGCCCGTTGGCGCTCGTATGGGACGGCGACGCCGAGAAATGGAAATTTGAAGAGACGACCGAGAATTGGTGGGAGCAGGGCGGCGACGAGACGACGTGCTACGGCGACGCCATCGGCGACTCGACCAAGGACAAGGTCATCGACCTCGACGAGCGGGCCCTTGTGGCCGACTGGGAGGTCGGATCCTTTACAATCCGTGTCGGACCCTTTACAATCCCTCAGGGAGTTCCATTTGTTTTCGAGGGCCAGTCCGTCCGACCGGCCAACGTAAATATCAACGGCGTCTCGTACACATTAATGACATTAATCTGATCTATATGAATGACAATACCACCATCACCCTCACCCTCACCTTGACTGAGCTCGGACTCGTCCACGATGCGCTGATCTCACTGCCGATGCGCAAGGTAGAGCAACTCGTCTCCCGCATCCGCGCCGCCGCCGCCGAGGCGGTTCAGGCGTCCAAGTCAAAAGCCGGGTGCGGCGGATGCCAACCCAAGACACCCAAGGAGGCCGCCGATGCGCCCGAAACTCTCTAGCCTCGTCATCCTGCTCTGCGCCTGCATAGCTGGCGCGGCTCCGGCTCCTTATCCAATCGACGTGAACAGCCGCGCGCAGTCGGCTCCGGCAGTCACCTGCTATCGCGCGAACTCGTTCACGATTCGGGCGACGTATCTCGACGGGCAGACGGCGAGCGACCTGACGGGCGCGATTCCGTTTCTATCGTGGGCGACGAACACAACGGCGGCGTCCGTGTCAACGTCCTCGTGGGCGTTCGTGGGTTCGCCCACAAACGGAATTGTCGATTTCACTTTCGCGCCAGCGTCGGTAAACTTCACGCCGGGGCGATATATCTACGAGGTCGGCGTCAAGACGAGCAACAGCGTTGTGAGCGTGTACAGGCAGGGGGTTTTCTTTATTGTGGGATCGCCGACGGCGGCTGGCGTTGGGGCGGTCAACTGGACGACGAGCCTCAACTGGGATCTGATCGACTGGACGAATCTCCCGAGTTACATATCCTCCGAGTCCGACCCCGTCGCCTACGCCCCCGCCACAAACGCGCTTGCGCTTGCCTCTACGGCTCTACAGCCCGGCGCGACAAACGGGCTGCTGCGGGCAGAGGCGGACACGCTCGCGACCGTCACCGCACGGGGCGCGACGACGACGAACGCGATCACCGCTCAGAATTTCATCGGCGGGCGATATGGCTTTAACGCTGGAGCCAACGCAACCGGAAACGCCTGGGGCGCGTATGGTTACGGGGCTGGAGCCAACGCAAACGGAAACAGCTGGGGCGCGTATGGCGTTGACGCTGGATACAACGCAAACGGAAACAGCTGGGGCGCGTATGGCGTTGGCGCTGGATTCAACGCAACCGGAAATGACTGGGGGGCGTATGGCCGCTTGGCAGGTTTAGCAGCCGATCACAATAACAGTCATGCGTTCGGACGTTATGCCGGTTATACGGCCAGAGGGGACTCGCGGCTGTACATCGATGTGTACGCAGCGGATCCTAGATATGCCGCCGACGGCGCGATCAACGACCGCATCTTCGGCGACACGGACGGCAAGCTCTATCTCGGGCGCGGGGAAGGCGCACCCGGCGGCGCGGTGGGCGGCACGTTGCGCGGGCCGTGGACTGGTGGTGGCTTCGCGTCCTACCGCGCAGTGACCAACATCGCCGCCGCCGCGGTGGCTGGGTCGGGACACGCGATGGCCGAGCAAGTCGTCTCGGGCGCGGTCTGCACGGCGAGCGCGGGCAATCGGTATTTCTGGACTAGCGCGACGAACGTTGTTTTGAGCGTGAATCTGACGAGCGGGCAAGTGGTCAATCTTGCGAAGCTCAACAACACGGCAACCAACAGCATCACGGCAATCGGGCAGGCCGGATGGGAGTGGACGGGCGGCGACATGACGAACACAATCGCGGCGGGTAAATCGATGACGTTCGGGTTTCTGGTCGACGCCGCGACGGGCAAGACAAACGCCTTTGCAACGGGAGTATCGAAATGAAACGGGCAATCATCATCGCGGCGGCGGCCATTTTCTTGGCGTCAGCAATATGGTCGGGAGCGCAGATGTTCGCGCAGTTGTTCGGCGCGACGGGGACGCCGATTCCGGCGGTTGCGTGGTACAAGCTCGACGGGAACGCGCTGGACTCTAGCGGCAACGGGTATCACGGGACGTGGGGTGGAACGCCGACCTATGCCGACGGGCGGTTCGCGGGGTCGCAGGCGGCGTCGCTCTTGCGCGGCCGATGGATCGACACGGGGCATGACTTTGCGGACGCCGGATATTTGTTTGCCGGCCCTGGAGTCGCATGGACGGTCGCGTGGTGGCAGCTCTCCACGAACCAGATATCTGCGGTCATCAACTATTCCCCCAAAGGGAGTGTGGTGGTGATGATGAACCTCCTAGCGTTTATGCATACGACATCTGATGGGACTACGCCGCGGATTATAGTCCGTGGCGCGAACACGGACACCTGGGCGTTGGCCTACGACAGCTCATGGCACCATTTCGCCGTGCGGTGGGACGGGACTGCGGCCACGCTCGTCAAAGACGGTGGAACCATATATGCGCTCAACGTCGGGGTTACCACGAACGTGGTCGCCACGCTGTTTCTCGGCAATTCGGACGGCTATAGCCAAACTAAACCCTTGAAGATCGACGACGTCCGAGTCTACAACCGCGCCATTTCGGCGGCGAACATCGCGCGAATCATGGAGTCGCAAAACAACGAACCGCTGGAGGAATTGCAGTGATCTCGAAACGCGAAAACATGGACTATGAGCGTGACGCGGTATTCCAAAGAACAAGGAGTTTTGACATGCCAAAAGAAAGGGTGCAAAAATGAACAACGAAACCAACATGGATCATGAACGCGGATCAATGACTGTCATCGTGTGGCCGATGGTCATCGCCGCCATTGTCGCCGCAATTTTCGCTTTGGCCGGGCTGACCGGCTGCCAGTCGATCCTCGACAGCATCGACGAGGCCGACATCGAAAAGCTGGACGCCATGGCCGAGAAGTGGAAGGCGAAGCTCGAAGAACGGTATGGGGGCGGAACGGTGGAGACGCCGCCGATCCCAGAGACGCCACCGGCGACGGGCGGCGACGCGATGGACTACGCGCTCCTGCGATGGCAGTACGGCGGCGTCAACGCGAGCGGCGCCAAGCTCGACTCGCCGAGGCTGTCCGGGTTGTCGTGCAACGGGCGCAGCGTGTCGTACCGCTGGGACGTGGGCATGAGCGGCTGGGGGCTTTCAAACGGTGACGCGGGCGCGATTTGCTGCATCTTCTTCGAGCGTGGCGGCCAGTGGATCGGGGGCAAGTTCGACTGGGTGAGCACAAGCCGGAGCTCCCGAGAGCTGAAGCACGTCGAGACGTACAACAATTGGCCAAGCTCCGGCATCAAGCTCCCCTGGCGCGGGAGGGTCGCGTTCGTGGTGGTCTCGGCGGATGGCCGTCGCCGCTCTAACGTTTTGATTGCGGAGGCGAAATGAAAACGTCAACGGTCATCATTGCAGGCAAGGCACTCGCGAAGGTCGTCAATCACAGGGACGAGTCGAGCGGAAACTATGCGCTCCTTGAGCCTGTCGAGATTTCCGTGTCCGGCGAGAACGCGGGCGGGGTGAACTGGCGCAATGACGTTTTGCAAATCGTGAGCGAGGACGCCGACAGGGTGAGATTCCATGCCGAGCCGTTCGGCGCGACGACGGGCTACTGGAACGGGCCGAGCGTCGTTGCCGACTTCGACGACGGGCGCATCGAGGCATCGCTATTCCACGATTTGATCTGGACGTGGTCGGCGGAGATAGCGGAGGCCAACGGCATGACCGAGGCCGAATTGTTGACGTGGAGCAACCTTCATCTGGCGGTGATGTGGCGCGAGTACGGCAAGCGCAAGGGGTGCAAGGATATTGCCGTTCGCTTCAAGTCGTGGCTGGCGGCCAACGTGTGCGGCTCATGGCTCTCCCGCGTCTGGCGGCGCATCGTCGCACTGGCCGTGCTCGCAACGCTCGTGGGCGGGTGCTCCGGGTGCATCGGGATCCCAGACTGGACTGTGGACGACGCGGGCGCGGTGGAGTACGAGGGGCCGGGTGAGGGCGAA
>JALHHX010000208.1 GCA_022837245.1 Lentisphaerota bacterium | reverse complement strand
GTGAAAAATGAGCCTTAAGCGCAAGGTTTCAGCTGAAAAGGCCGGTCAGAATACAGGGAAAACCGTTTTGGAGCTTTATCCGTCAAAACATAACTGCCGCAATTCGGAGGGTTCTTTCATCAGGCTGAAAGACGGACGCATAATGTTCGCGTATTCACGTTTCGGCGGCGATGGCGGCCACGATTCCTCTCCGGCATGCATTGCAGCGCGTTATTCCGATGACGGAGGGCTGGCTTGGACAGCGAAAGACCGCATACTCGTCAAAAAAAACGACGATAACAATGTGATGTCGGTGACTCTTCTCCGGCTTCAGGACGGACGCATAGCGCTTTTTTACCTGAGACGCGGCATCTGGCCTGAAATGCGCCTTGCCGTAAGGTTTTCATCGGATGAGGGAGAGACATGGACAGAGCCTTCATTCTGCATTAATGCCCCGGGTTACTATGTGGTCAACAATGACCGCGTGATACAGACATCGACAGGCAGACTGATAGTGCCGGCCGCTTTTCACCGCTGTAAAAAAATACCTGGATCAATGCGCTTTGAGGATGGCGGATTTGACGGGAGAGCCATATCTATTTTCTTCCTTTCGGATGATGCCGGTGCTACGTGGCGCGAGGCTAAAGACTGGTGTGTATGCACTGAAGACCGCCGTTCCGCAGGACTTCAGGAGCCGGGTGTGGTCGAGCTTGAGGACGGACGGCTTTTCGCGTATGCCAGAACCGGACTCGGCTGCCAGTATGGGATGTATTCCTGCGATCAGGGCGAGACATGGTCGGTTCCTGCTCCGACTCAGTTCCTTGCACCTTGCTCTCCTCTTTCAATAAAACGCATTCCGTCGAACGGAGCCCTGCTTGCCGTATGGAACGACAAGGCCGAAAAATACGGGCTTCCCGAGCCTAAGGACGGGAGCTGGGGGCGCACGCCGCTTGTTATGGCTGTGAGCTATGATGAGGGCGTCTCATGGACTAAGCACCGTGTTCTGGAAAGCGAATCGGATCACGGCTACTGCTACATCGCAATACATTTTACTGACGATGATCACGTTCTTCTTGCATATTGTGCTGGCGGCCTTGATACAGGCTGTGTCCTTAATATGTTGAGGATACGCAGAATTTCACTGGCCGGACTTTGAGAAAAGGCAGGCAATATGCGTTACAAAGACACGGGAATGCTTCATTCTGATTTTCACATCTCCACCGATGCCGCCATAAAATTTGTCCTCGGGCGATATGGAGAGGACATGCTGAAAGAACTGTTCAGGCGGACGGCTCATCTGGTATACAAGGATATCCATGTCAGCCTTATGTCAGGGAATCCAGAACCGCTTGTTGAGCACTGGGATTACTATTTCAAACGGGAGGGTGGTGAATTCGAGATCATAAGGAATGGTGATGAAATCATCCTCGAAGTGAAAACCTGTCCGGCAGTGAAACACCTTATAAGCAGGCATATCAAACCGGAACCTTGCCTTTGTCTCCAGACATCGCTCCTGAACGAGGCTTTTGCGGAAGGGACTCCTTTTGAAATCACAACTGAAATTTTAGGCACAGGCGTGTGCCGGCAGGTAATCAGGAGGAAATGCAATGATTCCAAGTGATCATTTTGTCAGGATGTATAACGAGCTTTTCAAGATGCTTGAGGAAAAAGGGCATTCGCATCTTCAGGACTACTGGCGGAATGTTTCAGTGAGTCAGGATATGCTCGCCGGGCCATACATACAAAATGATGGTCTCAAGGGGATGTATGACTACTGGGAGAAGATACGGATTGAAGAGAACTGCGATGCCATATTGTCTCTTACTGACGACTATTTCGAGTTCGTAATGAACAAATGTCCGTCGCTTTCCAAAGCGATTGACAACGATGCCGGAGTATGCGATCTTTACTGCGACCACTGCGCCGGATGGATTGAACTCGTCATGGAAAAATACGGATTCCATTGTGTTTTCGATATTATATCCAGGAGTGAGCCGAAATGCACGCTCCGCGTTTACAGGGATGCGGCAAAGGCTGATGAGTTCCGCAAAAAAGTAAAATTACCGTTTAAACCATACGGAGACAGGTAAACATGGGGACAGTGCCGGCTCTTGAACAGATTAAGAAACGCATGCAGTCTTCTGTGCCGATGAAATGGCTTTTCACCGGAGACAGCATCACGCATGGTGCTTTGCATACATGGGGATACCGTGACTATACGGAGCATTTTTCCGAGAGATTGCGCTATGAAATTGGGCGCCCCAGGGATATCGTAATAAAAACCGGAATTTCAGGCTGGACAGGACAGGCAATCCGCAACGCCTTGATCCGCACATTGCTGGATGAAAATCCAGACTGGGGTCGGTCACGGTTAAGCGTTGAGCTTTGTAATCGCTGGTCTTGGCACAACGCGAAAGGGCATCGAAAAGATGATGGCCGCGCGAACCCTGCTACTCAAATTGGAGCGTGCGGGTCTTATCCGACTACCGCCGCGCCGTGGCGGTCCGTCGGCACCAAACAAAAATCGCAACCGCGCTATACCGCCCGTGCCGACCGCCGCCGAACCGATTCACGGTGCCCTGCGTGATTTGCAGCCTTTGGCGGTGAGCATCGTCATGCCGGGTTCGGAAGACCTGCAGCTATTCAACGGCCTGCTTGCTCATTTCCATTACCTCGGACACCGCAATACGGTTGGCGAAAACATTCGTTATCTGGTGCGCGACCGGCACGGTCGTCCGGTCGCCTGCTTGTTGTTCGGCTCGGCAGCATGGAAGTGCGCTGACCGTGACGCCTTCATCGGTTGGGAGCGCGCAATACGGGAGCGCAACTTGCAAATGGTGACTAACAATACGCGCTTCCTTGTGTTGCCGTGGGTTGTCGTTCCACATCTGGCTAGTCATGTTTTAGGGTTGATCATCCGGCGGATCCGGGCAGACTGGCAGGAAAAATATGGCCATCCGGTGCATGCGCTGGAAACCTTCGTTGACCGAAGCCGTTTCGTAGCCGTTCAGATCATCGACGTATCCGAACACAAACCTCGCCGCATCCCGTCCAAGAAATGGCGCGAACTCATCAAGAAGGTCTGGGAAGCCGATCCGCTGCTATGCCCGAAGTGCCAGAAAGAGATGAGGATCGTTTCGTTGATCAACGAGCGCGAC
>JALHHX010000025.1 GCA_022837245.1 Lentisphaerota bacterium | reverse complement strand
GCGTGGGCGCCGCTTTCGGATACCCTGGCACACCATCGACAGAAATTCTTGAGACGCTCGTCAAATACTCCGGCGATGGCTTGTACTGCGAGTGGTCGCCAAATGAAAAAGTCGCGCTCGAAGCCGCTGCCGGCGCATCGGTCGCAGGGGCGCGGAGCATTGTGACGATGAAATGCGTGGGACTGAACGTCGCAGCCGATCCACTCATGACACTCTCCTACACCGGAGTCGTGGGTGGCCTTTTGATATGCGTGGCCGATGACCCCGGTCAGCATTCTTCACAGACGGAGCAGGACACTCGCCACTACGCCCGTCTCGCCAAAGTCCCAATCCTCGAGCCGGCCGACGCCGCCGAGGCACGCGATTTCATGCTGCTCGGATTTGAACTTTCCGAGAAATACCAATGCCCGGTTATAGTTCGAACCACAACGTGCGTCAGCCACTCGCGTGGCATTGTAGTGCCTGGCGAGCGGCGAGCGCCAAATGCCGTCAAGTTCGTTAAAAACAACCCGCGCTTCATTCCCCTGCCGATATGGGGGCGCAAACTGCGGCGCAACGTTGAGGACCGTCTTGAAAAGCAATCAATCGATGCCTCTGAAAACGAAACCTTTAACCGCATCCTCGAAGGCGGCGTTGACCTCGGCATAATATCAAGCGGAGTCACGTCGCTTCACTGCCGCGAAATCTTCCCTGAAGCCCGGATTCTCAAACTCGGCTGGTCATTCCCCTTCCCTGACGAGCTATTCCGCAAATTCGCAGCCAGCGTGAAGCGTCTTGTTGTGATCGAAGAGGGAGACCCGATCGTCGAAGAGCATGTCAAATCGCTCGGTATCGCCTGCGACGGCAAAAACTTAGTTCCCCGTTGCGGTGAGATCACTCCTGCCCGCGTCTATGAAGTACGCGAAAAGCTTAGTGGCAGAGTCCCCACCCTGCCCCAGCCCGTGGCACAGTCGGCCGACCTGCCGGGACGGCCTCCGATACTTTGTCCGGGCTGTCCGCACCGCGGACTCTTCCTGGCGCTTGGAAAGTTTGACGTCATCGTAACCGGCGACATCGGTTGCTACAGCCTCGGCGTGTTTCCGCCGCTTGACCGCACCGACACTATGCTCTGCATGGGCGCTGGTTTCACGATGGCGCACGGCATGGAGAAAGCCGGCGAAAAGAAGAAAATTGTCGGCATAGTGGGCGACTCCACATTCTTCCATTCGGGCATAACGGGACTGGTCGATGTCGTGTATAACAAGGGAGCTTCCACGCTTGTAGTTGTGGACAACCGCATAACGGCAATGACTGGGCACCAGGAGCATCCGGGCACGGGTGTCACGCTAATGGGCGAAGAGACAAAGGCAGCTTCAATCGAGGCGATCGCGCGCGCTTGCGGTATCGAACGCATACAAGTATGCAATCCATACAACCAACCGAAGCTGATTGATATTTTCAAAGAAGAACTTGCGGCCGACGAACCATCGCTGATCATCTCACGGGGCCCCTGTCCGCTGCACGTCAAAAAGCGCATCAGCAACCAGCGCGCGATAGACGCCGGCAAATGCAAAAACTGCCGCGCTTGTTTGAAATGCGGTTGCCCTGCGATTGAGTGCCACGGCAAAGAGCGTCCACGCATCAATCCCGTGATCTGCATGGGCTGCTCCCTATGCCAATCTCTCTGCAAATTCGGAGCCATTCATCAAGTTCAGCCCAAATAGGTTTCATGAGGTCTTGATCCGGCCCAAACCGGCGTTGCAACAGGGAGGTGCATCTGCTAAAACCACAAGCAGTATTTAACGCCTTTACACTGCATCCCGGACAAGCTCCGGGACGGTTTTTTTACATGCAAAAACACAAGCCTCAGTCAGCCAGAGTTCCCCAGATAGGCGATCCATAAGAAACCACGTATCCGGAGATGCATTGGCACCACCGGGGCAAGGGGCCTTGCAGGTGGATTTCGATCGCCGAAACAGGTCCCGCGCCGTTCGTGGTCGCGTACAGGCGTCTGTTTTCGCTGGAGCACGACGCGACATTTAAAATTCACGTGACTGCCGACGAGCGCTATGAGCTGTATCTGGACGGGGAACGGATTGGACGCGGATGCGAACGCGGCGACACGTACAACTGGTCTTATGAAACGTACAAGCTTACCATCCCCGCCGGTGACCATTCGCTGGTGGCGAAGACATGGATGCCAGGCGCCGGGGCCCCTGCCGCGCAGCTGGGCGTCTCGCACGGATTCCTCTGCTCTGCCGAAGGTGAGTTTATCGATATCGTGGGAAGCGGCGTGGCCGAATGGCAGGCAAAACGCATCGAAGGGATATCGTTCAAATCCTGCGAAATGTCGTGGGGCGGCGGCAAGCGCAATGAAATCGACGGATCTATCTATCCTTGGGGCTTCGAAAGTCGCGGAATCGCTGGTCGCCACAACCGACATCGCGCGCACAACGATATATTTCACTCACTACCTGTTCGAGGCTTTCGCGAAAACAGGCCGCGGAGGCGCTCTGTTCAAACGTCTGGACCTTTGGTATGACCTGGAAAGCAATGGTCTCAGGACGACGATTGAAGAGCCAGAGCCAAGCCGCTCCGATTGCCATGGATGGGGGGCGCACCCGCTTTACCATTTCTACACGACAATTCTCGGCATCCGGCCCGCCTCAATGGGTTTCGGCTCTGTTGAAATCCGGCCGCAACTCGGAGAGCTCGGCAAAGCTTCGGGCAGCATGACCCACCCCGCAGGCAAAATCGGCGTAGCTTTCGAAATCCTCGGCGGCAGGCTACATGGCGAGATAACGCTTCCAGTCGGTCTCTCGGGCAAGTTCGTGTACGGCGGCATCGAAACCGCATTGCACGAAGGCTCGCAGACCGTTTGGGCAGTAATATAGCGAACTGGCAAGAAGTGCGCCATTAAGTCACACTGCCGCGACATCGGACGCAAGATATGTGACAAAAAACCGTCAAAAAGCGGGGAGGCACGTTTTTTGCTTACAGAATCGCAGACATACCCAATTACGGAAAGGAAAACACCATGTTATATTTTGATCCTCTTTACATGATCATGCTCATGCCCGCGCTTATACTGTCGTTGATTGCATCGGTAATGGTTAAATCTACATTTGCGAAGTACGCAAAAAAGGGAACGTCGAGCGGCTTGACCGGAGCCCAGGCGGCAGCCTTGATGCTCGCGCGATCCGGCGCGAACGACGTCAAGATCGGGCACGCCCAAGGTTTTCTAGGCGACCACTACGACCCGACGTCCAAAACACTGCGCCTATCAAACGACGTTTATGACTCTACGAGCCTTTCCGCCGTCGGAGTCGCCTGCCACGAGGCGGGGCACGCGCTACAGCACGCCCATGGCTACAAGCCCCTTGTCTGGCGGTCTGCGCTCGTGCCCGTGGCACAGTTTGGCAGCATGTTCTCGTATTGGGTCCTATTCCTGGGTTTCATATCAATGATGTTTACTCCCGTTCTAGGCATGTTGTTGATAAAAACCGGCATAGTGATGTTCAGCGCCGCCGTCCTGTTTTCAATCATAACCCTACCCGTGGAATGGAACGCCAGCCAGCGCGCCAAGCAACAGATGGTGACATGTGGCGTCGTGACGCAATCAGAATCAGTCGCTTCCGGAAAAGTGCTGAACGCCGCCTTCATGACGTACATAGCAGCAGCCGCCAGCGCGATCCTCACCCTCCTGTACTACCTTGTGAGATCGGGTCTACTAGGCGGCGGCAGCCGCGACTAAGTAGTGCGATAATTTAAAAGAAAAACATATCAAGGAAAAGATCACGGAATGACTACCAAGACCAGAAAATTCAAAACCGAGGTCAGCGAGTTGCTAGACCTCGTCATAAACTCTCTGTATTCGAAAAAAGAGGTGTTCCTGCGCGAACTGATTTCAAACGCGTCCGACGCAATCGACCGTGCGCGCTTCGAGTCCCTCACAGACAATTCTCAGGCGAATGACGAGCCCTACAAAATCATAATCACTCCCAACAAGGAAGCCAAGACTCTCGTAGTGGCGGACAACGGCATCGGAATGAGTCTCCAGGAAGTTGAAGACAACATCGGCACCGTGGCTTCGTCCGGCACGCGCAAATTCCTAAAGGCGATGAAAGACAAAGCCAATGCGCCGGAACTCATCGGACAGTTCGGAGTCGGCTTCTACGCCGCATTCATGGTTGCGGACGAAGTGGAGCTCAAGACGCGCAAACGCGGCGAGTCCGCGGTGACATGGATTTCCGACGGCAAGGAAAGCTACCGGGTTGAAGAAATCTCCGAAGACATCCCCCACGGCACCGAAATCACGCTTCATATCCGGGAGGACATGACGGAATTTCTCGACCCGTGGACTATCCGTGAAATTGTGCGCAAATACTCCGACTACATCCAGTACCCCATCGTCCTGATGGGCGACCCAAGCATCAAGAAAGACACGGACAAAAAGGACACTGAGAAAGACAAGGGCGAGCCTGAAACGCTCAACTCCATGAAGGCAATCTGGAAACGCTCGAAGGACGAGACGACAGATGACGACCTCAACAATTTCTACAAGCACATAGCACACGATTCAGAAAACCCACTCTCCACGATTCGAGTATCTGCCGAGGGCGCGACGGAGTTCTCCGCCCTGCTCTTTATACCGACAATCGCCCCGTTCGACATGTACCACGCAAACGCAAAGCAGGGGCTTCACCTCTACGCCCGGAACGTGTTCATAGGCGACGACATAAAGGAGCTGCTTCCGCGCTACCTCTCGTTCGTGCGGGGCGTCGTGGAATCCTCCGACCTGCCGCTCAACGTGTCGCGCGAAATGCTACAGGACGACGCGGTCATCCGCCGCATACGCAAGGTGCTTGTGGGCAAGATTATCTCCAACATCGAAGATATTAAGAAAAACCGTGCCGAGGATTTCGCCAAATTCAACAGGCAGTTCGGCCGCATGATCAAGGAAGGAGTCCAGGGCGATTGGGAAAACCACGACAAACTTAAAGAACTGATATCATTCCCCTCCACCCTCTCAGACGACGAGACTAAACCAGTATCGCTCCGAGAATACGTTGACAGAATGCCGTCGTCGCAAAAGGAGATATATTACATCTCGGCAGACACGTTCTCCACTGCCAAAAGCTCCCCAATACTGGAGGTGTTCGCACGGCATGGATACGAAGTGCTTTTCTTCATCGACCCGATAGACGAATTCGTTGCCCAGCGCCTGACCGAATACGACGGTAGAAAACTGCGCGCTGCCGACCGCGGGGAATTGGATCTGGATGGCTCCGAAAAGAAGAAAAACGCCGAAGGAAAACCGGAACTCACCGAGGCCGACAAGGAATTCAAGCCGCTCACTGACTATCTATCCGAGCGATTCAAGGATGACATAAAGACTGTGCGCCTATCCTCGCGCCTGACTGACTCCGCAAGCTGCCTTGTTGCCGATGAATACGGCTACAGCGCGCACATGGAGCGCGTGCTGAAAGCGTTCAACGAAGATGTTCCCAAATCCCTCCGCATTATGGAGCTGAATCCGAACCATCCCGTCACACGCAAAATGCTGGAGCTCGCCTCCGCGGACATTTCTTCGGAATCCCTGGCGGACTATGCCGACCTTTTGCTCGGCCAGGCGCGCCTCGCCGAAGGCACCCCTCTGGAAAACCCTTCACGTTTCAATAAGCTGGTCAGCAAACTGATGGTGGTATAGAATGTAGGGCATGTTCACCAAATTAAAACGGCACTTGAAAACGGCTGCCACTGTGTCTTCCGCCACGGCGTTGGAGGGACTGCAGCAGCCGGTCTGTTTTTTACTTGCTTTCACCTGCATCGAATTGACGGTGATTCAGCCGATGATTCAGTTGCACACGCTTGGCGAGGCCGGCAGGCTCACCCGCGACGGTGGGCTTGCGTTCATGCTTGTTTTCGGCATTTTGATCGCAGTGTTCACTTCGGGGTTCACTCTTTCCAAAGAGATAGCCGGGGGCACGGCTTCAGCGGCGATTTCAAAACCAGTGTCGCGCAATATCTTCCTGCTCGGCAAGTTCCTCGGAGCGCTTTTCGTCATCCTGCTATTCGCCTATTGCCAGACGCTGGGAATACTCTTCGCAGAGCGGAGCTCAGAACGTTACGTGGAGACTGCGAAGTTCGCCGGCTACGTCAGGGATGTGCGATGCGGCGTCGCGGCGCTGATTGCACCAGTGCTTGCGCTCGCCGCGGCGGCCTTTGTCAACTGGTGGAAAAGGCGCCGTTTCGGTCTCTGGTTTTTCGTTTTTCTGGTGTTGCTTCAAACAGTGCTTTTCGTTGTATCCGGGCTGTTGTCCATAGAAGGCTCATGGAACGGATTGACAGCTTATGATCCGGCGATGGATTTCAGAATATTGCCAGCCGCTTTTCTGATAATGCTGTTGCTCATGATTTTTGCGGCGATCGCCACGGCGCTTTCCACACGGTTGCAGACGGGACCGGCGGTGGCGGCTGCGTTCATCGCGCTTTTCTTGGGCTTTCTCGCTGACACGATGTTCGGTGGAGGCGGCGCTGCGGTCCAGGTGGTCTACGCAATAGTGCCGGACGTGCAGCATTTCTGGGTTGCCGATTCCCTCGGCGGAGGTGGAACGATCCCTAAGCCATACGTGGCGCGCGCCGCGGCTTACGCACTCACTTACGTGGCTTTCGTGCTGACACTGGGGGCTCTTTCGTTTAAAACGCGGGATTTAGGATAAATCAATCAATGGACAAAAAGAAAGACGACGGAGCCCGGGTCGCGGTAGTCGAGGCTGTAAATCTCAAAAAGATCTTCCGTGACTTCTGGCGAAGGCCGAAGAAACTCGCAGTTAACGATGTGAGCTTCTCGATTCGCAGAGGCGAGGTGTTCGGGCTGCTTGGACCAAACGGGTCGGGCAAAAGCACGACGATCAAGATGCTCCTCGGGTTGCTCCGCCCCACGGTGGGAAGCGTGTCACTCTTCGGCATGAAACCCCATGACATGCAGGCGCGCGCCAAGCTGGGCTACATGCCGGAGCTTTCGCAATTCCATCCGTATCTCACGCCGCGCGAGACCCTGCGCTATTACGCCGGTCTCTTCAACATGCCGAAGCAAAAAACAGAAGAACGGATCGCGACACTCCTTGAAAAGACAAACATGGCAGTGGCGGCCGACAGGCCTGTTGGTGAGTTCTCCAAAGGGATGGCACGGCGTATCGGGCTTGCGCAGGCGCTACTCAACGACCCCGATCTTGTGATTCTAGACGAGCCGACCTCAGGACTCGACCCAATCGGACGCCACGATGTGAAAATGCTCATCAAAGATCTCGCGTCAGCGGGCAAGACGGTGCTGCTATCCTCGCACCTGCTCGCAGAGGTGGAGGACGTCTGCGACAGGGTTGCAATCCTCAGTGACGGACGCATCTGCGCAGAAGGTGAACTCTCGGAACTGCTCGAAAAACGCGGTCAGGTGCGGATAACGACAGGCAGCGCATACAAGGAACAAGTCGACACCCTTATGCGAGAGATCAAGGCTAACGGAGGCGAGGTGGCGCTAGACCACCCCTCCATGACTCTCGAAGAGTATTTCCTCGAAACCCTCGAACGGGAAAAGGGCAAATCCAAATGATGAAGCGCGTGGCCTCGGTTTGCCTCCTGGGATTGCGGGCGGCGCTGCGATCGAGACTTGTCGTTGCGCTGTTGATTTTGCTTGCGCTTGTCGCTACGGCAATAAAGGGTGACGGCACTCCCACCGGCGAACTGCGAATGCAGCTGACATGGACGCTGGGCATCGCATTTGCCGTTCTCGGGGCGGCTAGCCTTTGGATTGGATGCTCGGCTGTCGCGGGAGACATCGAGACGGGTCGACATGTGGGGGCCGCCGTCTCGCCTGTTCGTCCATTTGAGATTTGGCTGGGGCGGTGGCTCTCGCTCGTCATCATAAACTGTTTCCTCCTCGCATTAGTCATGGCGGCACTTCTGCTGCAACTGCGGATTAATGGTTTTTCATCTAAAGACACGGCGGTGTCGCGCCTCCTGCCCCTGGACCCCGCTGCAATCGAGCGACTGGTGCTCAGCACGTATGATCACGTACAATCGCTCGGGGCGTTGCGTGGGGATGCAAAGGAAGAAGACGTGCTCGCATCCATTCGCGATGATTTGCTAACTTCGTACACCCCTGTGGATCCGGGGCAGCGGCGCAGGTGGGGGTTTCTTCTGGAGGAGCGCGATGCGGCACTTCCGCTACGCGTGGAATTCTCGTATATATCGGCGGCCGGCACTGCAGGAGGCAGTGAAGGCATTTGCCAGGTTTACAACGAAGCTGGCGATGTGGTTGCCAGCCGCAAGGTCGACGAAAATGACATCGGTGCTATTACGTTCCACGTTCCTGTGGGAGCGTTAAATGAAGGCACCAGGAAAATATCGGTCACTTTTGAAAACACGGAAGATTTGGAGACTGGATCCGGCGTGCTGGTACACCATATGGAATCGCTTAAAGTTTTTGTTCCAGACGGAGGGTTGGTCTGGAACATGTTCAAGTGCTGGCTCGCGCTCATATCCATGCTGGCGTTGCTGTCTGCCATAGGCGTCACCTGCGGAACCCTCTTCTCGTTTCCAGTGGCGGCTTTTACGGCGACAGAACTCGTTTGTCTGCTGCTGCTCGGTCAGGGAACATTGTTCGAAGAGGGCGTGGAGGTCAAGGCAAGGGAGGAAATGGCGGAGGGCGGCCCCACGGTTGTCGAAGTGGTGGCCGCGAAGGCGTCCGGCGCGATCTTCCGTGCCGTGAACTCCTTCACGGCGCCATTCACCAACACCCATGCCCTGGACAGGCTGGGCGACGGCGTGGCGCTGGACATTAAGAAGATCGGCCGCTGCGTGTTTTGGACATCGCTTGCGCAGCCGATCTGCTTCGGCATTCTGGGCGCTTTGGTTCTGCGCCGGCGCGAGTTGTAAGGCGCTTGTGGCCTACATCAACGTGGCGCCGGAACTCGCATTGCCGACCAGCTGTGAATAGCGGCGCAGCCACCCCTTCGTGACACGCGGCGTCCAGGGCTTTTGCTCGGCACGGCGCTTGGTGATCTCAGCGTCAGAGAGGCGTGCCTCAAGCTTGCGCCCCGGGATGTCCAGGGCGATGGTGTCACCATCACGCAGCAGCCCTATCAAGCCACCTTCGGCCGCCTCAGGCGAAACGTGCCCGATGCAAGCTCCGCGAGTCCCGCCGGAGAATCGGCCGTCGGTGATCAGCGCCACGGACTCGCCTAGCCCCGCGCCCATGATGTACGATGTGGGCGAAAGCATCTCCTGCATCCCTGGTCCTCCGCGCGGACCTTCGTATCGGATCACCACGACGTGTCCGGGCTTGACCTTGCCACCTAGTATACCCGCGCAAGCCTCCTCCTGGGAATCGAAACAGATCGCCGTTCCCTCGAACTTGAGCATGGATGCCGCCACGCCCGCCTTCTTGACCACGGCTCCCTGCTCGGCAAGGTTGCCGTGCATGATAGTGAGGCCGCCATCCTTCGAATAAGCCTTGTCAATCGGGCGGATCACTTCTTCGTTGCGGATCTCCGCGGCATCGATGATCTCGCCTATCGTCTTGCCGCCGACTGTCTTGCAGGACTTATCCAACAGACCGGGGATATCGGAGATGCGTTTGAGAATGGCGGAAATGCCGCCTGCGGCGTCGACGTCCTCCATGTGGTAGTCGCTCGACGGCGCCACCTTGCAGACGTTGGGGCAGCGTTTTGAAATATCGTTGATACGTTCGAGGTCGTAGTTGACGCCCGCCTCGTGCGCGATGGCCAGCGTGTGCAGCACCGTGTTCGAGCTGCCGCCCATCGCCATGTCGAGCGCGAACGCGTTGTCGATCGAAGCCAGAGTCACCAGGTCGCGCGGACGCGGCCCTTCATTTTTGGCGAGCTCCACCACGCGTTTCGCGGAATTCTTCCAGTGCTCGGCGCGGGCGGGGTCGTCGGCTAAAATCGAACCGTTGCCGGGGAGCGCCAATCCGATCGCCTCGCAGAGGCAGTTCATCGAATTGGCGGTGAACATGCCGGAACAAGATCCGCAGCCGGGGCATGAAGAGCATTCGATGCGCTCCAGTTGTTCGGAATCTATCTTGCGGTTGTTGAACTGGGCAACGCCTTCGAATACTGAGATTAGATCCATCGACTTGCCGTCGAGCTTGCCGGCACGCATGGGGCCGCCGCTGGCGAAAATGGTGGGGATGTTTGCGCGGATCGCCCCCATGATCATGCCCGGCACGATCTTGTCACAGTTGGGGATGCAGATAAGCGCGTCGAACTTGTGCGCCTCGACCATCGACTCCACGCAGTCGGCGATCAGGTCGCGGCTTGGCAGCGAGTACTTCATACCCTCGTGGCCCATGGCGATGCCGTCGCAGATGCCGATCGTGTTGAATTCAAATGGCACGCCGCCAGCGGCGCGGATCTCTTGCTTGATGAACTCCGCGACCTTGTTCAGGTGCACGTGTCCGGGGATGATCTCCACGAACGAGTTGCATACGCCGATGAACGGCTTCGCGAAATCCTCCCTCTTCAGGCCGGTGGCGTACAGCAGGCTGCGGTGCGGCGCTCTTTCAAAACCTTCTTTGATGACATTGCTGTTCATATTTTCCTCTTCAATCTCCCTTTTCGATTCAGTTGACGGCGCCGCCATCCGATTTAAGGCGGCTCCCTTTTAAATAGCGGCGCATTATACACCCCGCGCCATTTCCGCGCAACTTTTCGTTTGGGAGACTGATGACCAGAAGCATTGTGATTATGTTGGAGGTTTTATGAGGTTTTTGGTAAAGTCGGCACCACATGAATTACACTTCGAACACAGAGCCACAGCGTGACACGCATCTTGTGCAGGAGTACAGTGTGCGCACATACGAATGCGGCCCGGATGGGTTTATCCTGCTGTCGCAGCTTTGCAACTATCTGCAAGAGACCGCTTCCGTGCATGCCGATATCCTTGGGTTGTCGAAAGACGCACTTGCCGGCTACAACCTTACTTGGGTGCTCGCCCGCATGCGCGTCCGCGTCGACCGCTATCCCAAATGGAGGGACGAGGTTCATGTGCTGACATTCCCGCACAAGATGGGCAAATTCACCGCGCAGCGCGACTTCGTGCTGATGCTCAAAGATGGCTCAAATGTAGGCGTTGCCTCTTCAGAGTGGATGTGTCTGGACCTTGCCACGCGCCGGGCCGCGCGGTTGCCGGATATCATGGGGAACTGCGCCAATAACGTACGCACACCTGTATGGCCGGGCAATGCCTTCACCAAGCCGGTTTATCCTGACAACCCGGTGGATGAGACGGAGAAGAGTTTCGACGTCTACCAGGCTCACATCGATCTAAACGGGCATGTAAACAACGTCCGCTACATCGAATGGATGATGGAGTGCGCCCCCGAGACGCCCACGGACCGCAAAGTACGCGAGATGGAGATTGTGTACCGCGCGGAGGCCTTCCTCGGCGAGACAGTCATCGCCCGTTGCGCCGTTCTTCCCGACGGCACCCGCGCGCACCGCGTCTCAGCCCCATCGCGCGACCTCATCATCGCGCGAACGAAGTGGCAGGACATGAAAAACGGGCATCTTTTTTGACGCTATTGACCCCGTCTGCGGGAATTGCTAAAATTGGTGCATAAAGTCTGTGGAGTTTTCGTATCGTTCGAAAGCCCGCTGAACAAAACAGGAGGAATACCATGGCCAAAAGTCTCGACGCAAAGAAAAACGAAAAGAAAAAACCGACCATGACGCTCAAGGAAAAGCGGCAGGCAAAAAAAGCCAAAAAAGGCGTTGCTTAATAGCTTTGTGTGTGTGATGGCATGGGCACAAGAGTTGAAAAGAAGTCTTTAGCCCTTTGTTAGGGTCTGGGTGCCAGGTTCTAGGGGTTTAGTGTCTTTTGGGTTTGTGGCTTAGGCCCGTGCTCGTTTGTCTTTCTCTTTTTTTACAGGTTTTGTCTGACAGGGTGGACTTGTCAGGCATTTTGGTGTTTTTTTTCGTGGCTGGACACTGTGAGCGCGAAGCGTATACTTGTAAAAACCACACGGCAAGGGCGTTGCGTCTGTCTACACGCCATCAAAGTTTCGTGTAAACAGGAGAAGAGGATTTCTAGTGGTTTTCGCGGTAGGATTTGGTATAATGGATGCTAAAATTCAGGATGCCGCGCCGGTTATTGGAATCGGCCAGCGTGTCCTTTTTAGTTAGGAAAACGTTACGATGAGCAAGTTCAACTCCAGACATGTCTTCACGTCCGAATCTGTTTCGGAAGGGCATCCCGACAAAGTGTGTGACCAGATTTCCGACGCGATTTTGGACGCGTGTCTCGCGCAGGACGAAAATTCGCACGTCGCATGCGAAACGGCGGCCGGTCCAGACATCGTTGTCAATCTTGGAGAATTCAAATGCAAAGGGTACGAAAACGTTGATTCGGAGAACATCGCCCGCGAGGTCGTCAAAAGCATCGGATACGACAGACCCGACGAACATTTCTGTTGGAACACCTTCAACTATATTACAGCCATGCACGGCCAGTCGACCGACATCGATATGGGAGTGAGCCGCGGCTCGGAGGAAGCGCAAGGCGCCGGAGACCAGGGCATGATGTTCGGCTACGCATCAAATGCCACGCCGCAGCTTATGCCGGCGCCAATTGTTTACGCGCACCGCCTAATGGCGCGGATTACGGAAGTCCGCAAGGAGGGTTCGATTCCTTATTTGCGCCCCGACGCCAAATCGCAGGTTAGCATTCTCCACGAAAACGGGCGTCCCGTGCGCATCACAGACATCGTTATTTCCAATCAGACCGAGCAGGTGCCGATAGAGCGCGTTCGCAAGGATCTCGAAGAATTCGCCCGTGCGGAGCTATCCGATTCTGGGCTGGTGGACAATGACACGCGCTTCCACATCAATCCCACCGGAGCTTTCATAATCGGCGGGCCGTGCGGCGATGCAGGCCTAACTGGCCGCAAAATCATAGTGGATACATACGGCGGTGTCGGTGCGCACGGCGGAGGCGCCTTCTCAGGCAAAGACCCATCGAAGGTGGATCGCTCAGCCGCGTACTACGCGAGATACTGCGCTAAAAACATAGTGGCGTCGGGCATTGCCAGAAAATGCGAAATACAAGTCGCTTACGCAATCGGCGTGGCGAAGCCGGTCAGCATCAATGTCGAGTTCTTTGGCACCGGGAAGGTTACAGAAGAGCGTGTGGCCGAACTTCTTGAAAACGGCGATATTTTTGATTTCAGGCCCGGCAAAATTATCAGCGCTCTCGGACTCAAACGCCCTAGCGGCTGGAGTTACCGCGCGACCACGAACGGGGGCCACTTTGGACGCGAAGGTTTCCCGTGGGAGCGCATCGACAAAGCCGCGGCCATCAAGGCGGCGTTTTGAGCAACAATCCTGACGAGATGGGCCGTCCGCAAATATTGTGGCGGCTCTTTGTGGAGTTTTTTAAACTTTCGCTGTTTGTCATTGGAGGCGGCTACGCCATAATTGTGGCAGCAGACGATGTGTTTGCCAGAAAGCTGAAATGGATTCGTGAAGGCGAGCTCATAGAACGCCTGCCGATCCTGCAGAGCGTTCCTGGCCTCATTGCAGGCAACGCCGCTATTTTCCTGGGAATGAAAATGGCGGGAGTTCTTGGGGCGTTCGTGTCGCTTGTGGCCGTTGCCATACCATCCCTTGTGATAATCACGGGAATAGCCATGGGCTTCCAGTGGCTACCCCTGGGCAACGCATACGTGAACGGCGCGTTCCTCGGTCTCCGCAGCGCGCTCTGCGGGATCGTCTTCGCAGCCGTCCTCAAATCCTGGAAACGGACGGTGCGCGGCGCATATGGATACATAATGCTGCCCGTTTTCTCCATATCCATGGTCGTTTACGATGTGAGCCCCGTCTATGTCCTGGTGGGTTCGATTCTATTCGGAGTCATCTACATGGGCATTGTTCTGCCCACGCTGCGCCCGCGCGCCATCGACGGCGAGGAGGACGGCCTATGAACTTGATCATGCTCTTTCTGCTTTTTGTGAAGTTCGGTCTGTTGTGCATCGGCGGCGGCAATGTGCTGATGCCGCTTTATATCGAAGCATTCGTCGAAGCCCCGGACTCCTTGATGACGCACGAGGAGTTCGGCAACCTGCTCGCCATCTCTCAGATCACACCTGGGCCGGTAGGCATCAACACCGCGACCTTTTGCGGCTACCGCATCGCCGGCGTGCCAGGCTCGGTCGTTGCCACAACAGGCCTGCTAACGCCCTCCTTTTTTATTCTTCTTACTGCACTCCATTATCTTAACAAATGGTCTCGCAGCAACATCGTAAAGGGTCTCATGCGAGGCGTCGCCCCCGCGTCGACCGCGCTCATTCTCACTGCGCTCGTGATATTCATGGAGATGTCCGTTTTCACAGGGCAAATCCCATGGGAGCGCCTCTTCCCATTTCTTGGTGGCGCGGGAGGTGCTCCAGTCCGCCCCTTCCCCACAATACGCCCATTGGCATTGATCATAGCTGTCGCCAGCACTTGGGCGATCCTGAAAACGAGGATCCAGATCACCTCGCTTATTTTGATCAGCGCGCTAGTCGGCGTGCTCGGCGCGGCTTTCACCGGCTAACAGGCACGGCTTGGGATAGGGTTGAAATTTTCCAAAAGCGCCCCTATTTTATATTCGAAACAATCTTCTCGGCGACTTCGTCGATCGAGAGTTCAGTGGTGTCTATCCGCATGGCACCCTCCGGGATCATAAGCGGCGCCGTCTTGCGCGTGCTGTCGATTTTATCCCGATTGAGGATCGACTCCTTGACCTTCTCTACAGCCCCCTTGTCAGCAAACCCCTTGGCGACATCCTCCTTGAGCCTGCGGCGCGCGCGCTCTTCAGGATCGGCATCCAGATAGAAACGATTCGGAGACTCTGGAAAAACGACCGATCCGATGTCGCGGCCCTCGACCACCAGATTCCCAAGCGACCGCATCCCACGCAGCCAGCCTGTCACCAGCGCCCGCACTTCCGGCACTGCCGACACCGGGCTCACGTGCGCGTTGATATTCGGCGTGCGGATCCGGTCTCCCGGCTCTTCGCCACGCACCTCGTAGGCAACCCTGCCCTCGCGCGTTGTGAAATCCACCCTGACACGCCTGACGAATTCCGCGACTGCTTCAGACGACGAGGTGTCAATCTCCGCTTCAAGAGCCAGCCAAGTGACTATCCTGTAAAGCGCTCCAGAATCCACATACAAATACCCGGTTCTCTTCGCGACGAGCTTGCTGACCGTCGATTTGCCCGATGCAGCCGGGCCGTCCACACATATGACGTTTGACATTTTTCTTTCTCCTTAAATTAAGATGTTTAATCAGCGCCCATCGGATTTCGCGATGCGCCCGTACTCGCGCGCGACCCGGAACGGTGTCCGCGCGATCATGAACACCGCGACGGCAAAGAACGACACCGAAGTCACAGGCATCGGCGCGCCCCCCATGCCGCCCAGCCACAGGAGGATGTCCGCAAGCACTGCGAAACTGAAAAAAGTGAACTGCCCGTAGTAGCTTAGCACCTCGGCGCAGACCGCCTTAACGAAGCGGGCTGACGACGACGCTTTGCGCCCGGCGGGATCGTTCATATCCGTGACGCCCAGCCACAGCGCGCGCTTCTCCCCGACGGTCGCTGCGAACGACGTCAACCTCCCCTTTCCGTATTCCTCGCAAAGCACGTGTTCGACCGCGCTCGACGACGCGCTCCAGTTGGCAGGAACGGAAAGCACGGCGATGACCAGCCACCACGTGCCGCCGCCGTGGCAGAGGTAGAGCCCTATGCCGATTGAAAGCAGGAACGCCGGTTTGAAGAGCAGGTGGAAAACATAGTCCAGGTAAAAGCCGCGGCGCGAAGCCGTGCCCGTCATGCGCGCGAGGCTTCCATCGGCGATATCCAGAAGATACCCGGCATTCCAGAGAAAACCGCAGCAAAACCACGCGGCCAATCCAGCCCGGACGAGACCCGCCCCGTAAAGGCTACCGGCGAAAACCGCGAGCGGAAGCGACCCAATCCAACACAGCCCGGCGATGATCGTCACCGCGTTGGCGGACATCCCGAGTTTGTGCGCGATCAGTGCAAGCGGATGAGCCAGACGCCTGCCCACCAATTCCGTGATGAGAGCGCATTCATCCTTCTTTACGGCGTTTTTGTATTTGAGTTTTTCCGGCATGCGTCTAGCGTCCCCCGAACAGCATGTTAGCCTGCTCAAGATCCTCCGGCGTGTCCACCTCAATCCAGTGCCGGCCCTTAGTGTAGCAAGGATAAACGTCGTGCACGGAGAACATAATCTGGAAAGCGGCTTCGTACCACTCGCCCAGCCTCCCCTCGCCCAGCAGGAGCGCCAACGCGTTCTTAAGCGCGGCAGCGCCCGTCTTGTCGAACTTGGCGAGACCGGTATACTCACCGGCGGCCGTGGCGGGATCCAGCGTCTTGGCGATTTTGGCGATGCGGCCCGCAGTGTCGAGCTCAACCTTCATCTCCTCTTCGCCCATACGTTGCACGTTGTCGACAACAAGGGCGCAGGGGCGTTCGAAGGAGAGCAAGTCCTCCAGTATTTCGACTTTGAACACAACATCCGCGTTGAACAACACGAAACCATCGTCGAGCCATCCAGCATCCGCGGCCACTCCGAGTGAGGCGATGTTGTTCGCCTTGTCCCATCCTCTGTTGTAGCATTCCAAGATCAAATCATCGACCGCGTCGGTGACGAGCTCATGCTTGAAACCCGTGACGACGACCACAGGCGAGAGTTTCTTCACAGCTTTGATTGCCGCGATCTGGCGTTCGAGCATCGTGGAACCGGCCACTTCCAGCAGGCACTTTGGCTTGTCCTCCGTCAGCTCACCTAGCCGCGAACCGCGCCCTGCAGCCAGTATCACAACCGGTGTTTTGGTCTTTTTAATTTTCATCGTGAAATCCCCGGGAAAAACCCAAGCATCAGTCGTTCGCGGAAAGCGGCTGCTTCGTATCCCCTTGGTCTGTGGAAGCATCAATGAGTTCCTCCACATCCTCAAGCACTGCCTCCATGCCTGCGCACGCTTCAACTGAGCCAACCAAGCGTTTCTTGACCTGTTCGTTTGCATCGATTTTAGCCGATGCAAGATCACGCAACAGCGCTGCAACTTCGTCGACGCCGCACTTGAGCACATTGCGGAACTCTGACAGACGCTTCATAGTGTCGCGGAAGCGCACGGCATCCCGCTCGGCAGTCTGCGCCTTGTCGCGTTCCGTGAGGTCTGAGAAAGAGAGCACGGCACCCACCACGTTGCCGTCGGAATCACGGTTGCTGGCGGCTCTGACGTTCACGCGGAAGGGTTCATCGTCGAAGCGCACCGCCACCCCGCTCGTCATGAAGCGTTCGCCGGAAAGGGATTCCAAAACAGCGTAGCCGTCCTCCTCGTTGAGGAGAAGTCTCCCGAGCGGCTGACCAACAAGATCTGTCGTCGAGGGATAGCCCCAGATGCGCGCCGTGGCGGGGTTGGCGTATTCGATCTGCGAATTCAAGTCTATGACGACAATGGCATCGCTCGCGTTCTGCAGGGCATTGTGCTCCGTGCGCAGCATCTCGTCGGCCTGGCGGCGCATAGTTTCATCACGCACGAAAAAGCAGAGGTGTGGCGTGGAGAGGCGAAGCTGGCTCACCGACACCTCGGCGGGGAAAGCCGTGCCGTCCGATCTGTAGCAAAAGGCCTGCATCAGCGTGAAGCATTCGTTCTGGAGGTTCTCGTACAAAGTGCGGATAAGCTCGTCATCGGCCCCGGCGATGATCTCGTCAATCGTGAGGTGCGTGAACTGTTCAGGTGAATAACCGAAGAAATCCAAGGCGCGCCGGTTGACGTCGCGCACCCTGCCGTAGAGGTCGGTGACGATGCCGGCGTCGTACAGGTTCTGGAAAAGCTCGCCGTAGCCGCCGGGCTTCTGGTCCCCCTGCTGCGCCGCTGCGAACTTGCGCGCTTCGCCGCCTGCGGGCATGACGAACGAAGCCTTGGGTTTTTCGGACAAGGGGATATCGGATATCTCCGGTATCAGATCAATCCGCATCGTGCTCGACTTGTTTACGTTCTCGCTCATTGTAAGGCTAAATTCCTCCGCTTTTCCATAGCCTGTACATTCTATGCAATCGGGCGTTTCAATGCAACCAATCTCTAAAACACCATGCGGCCATTTCATTATTCCATTTTGCGCGCATTTTTGATACATTGCACACATGGATTCAGTAATTGGAAACGATTTCAAAATTGCCGCGCCGGAGCCTCTGTTCGCAGGCGGCGCCATCGTGTTCGAGGGTGTCGCGCCACTTGACTTGGCGGCGACGTTCGATTGCGGGCAGGCATTCCGCTGGCGGCCGCGCGGAGACGGATGTTTCAACGCGGTCGTCGCGGGCGACGCCGTGAATGCGCGTCTCGATGGCGACCGTCTTGAGATTCGCGGCGCACCTCGCGGGAAGGCCAAGTTCTGGGCGGAATATTTCGCGCTGGACGTGGATTACACCGCTATCCACAAGGCGTTGCGGGCTGACGCCAGGATGCGTGCGTGCCTGGCGTTCTCCCCCGGCATACGCGTGCTCCGACAAGAGTTCTTCGAAACGCTCGTGTCATTCATCATAAGCCAGAACAACAACATAACGCGCATCAAGGGCATAGTGGAACGCCTTTGCTCATGTTTCGGGGAGACCGTCGGGGAAGACCACCAAGGCGTGCCCGACCGCGCCTTCCCCACCCCATCCGCCATCGCATCCCTATCCCCGGAAGACCTCGCACCGCTGCGCGCGGGCTACAGAGTGGCGGGGATTATTGACGCCGCCCGCCGCGTCGATTCCGGGGAACTCGACGAAACCGCGCTGCGCGCGATGCCTACCGCGGATGCGCGCAGACGGCTGCTGGAAGTACACGGCGTCGGCCCCAAAATAGCAGATTGCGTGCTCCTCTTCGGACTCGGCCGCTTCGAGAGCTTCCCGGTCGACGTTTGGATCCGACGCGCAATGGTGGCGCTCTTTCCCGAAGGCCTTCCGTGTTGCACGGCCGGCATCAGCGGCATCGCCCAGCAGTACATCTTTCATTACGCAAGAAATTGTGGTACCATCCCGCAAAGCAAGCAACCACGCGATTAGTATCCAATGGCGAACGAACTCAAGTCTTTTCTCACAAACATAGTCCACTCCGCTATCCGCCGCCCAAAGACAATCAAACTCACCTCATGGGGCGTCGAACGAGAGTTTTCCTGCTACGACCTTTACGACGACACGTTTATATTCGAAGACGGGATCTGGAACCGCATCGAGAACAAGGATTCCGTGATTCTGGTTCCCAAGGCGGCGCTGATCGCGAACCCCGACAAACGGGCCCGCCGTGTTTTCGGCAACATTCTGGCGATCAGCTCCGGCAACCACGCGGTGACGACGATCCCCCTGCTCTCCGGCAAGTTTTGGGATATAGCCGGCATGCCGG
>JALHHX010000024.1:30282-40847 GCA_022837245.1 Lentisphaerota bacterium | reverse complement strand
CGAGGAAATGCGCAAACAGCGCGGCGAAGGCCGCGACGCACCGGCCTTGACCGAAGAGCAGAGGGCCGAACGGCGCGCAAGGCGCGAGGAAATGCGCAAGCGCCACGCCGATGCCGGTTCCAAGGAATAAAAACGAGGCTCAAATCGCCTAGACGCGCTTGTGGCAGGGTGTGGACCTTGCCACGGGCGCTTTTTTTCAGGTAGAATAGGGCAATGCAAGTAAAACGCGTTGTCAACATCTTCAATTTCGTCCGCGCCATTGAGCCGCGGATTCCCTCTATTACACCGGAGGTTTTATTGGAGACCACCAGGCGGCAGATTGATTTGGTCAACCGCCACAATTTGCCTGCGACGTTCGCATTGCAGTACGACGCGCTCATCGATCCCGGCTACCAGGCGCTCCTGCGTGGCAGCCTCGACCCACGTTGTGAAATCGCAGCATGGTGGGAGATTGTGCAGCCACTTGTCGAAAAGGCGGGGATCGAGTGGAGGGGCCGCTTCCCGTGGGACTGGCATGCCGATGTGGGATTTTCCACGGGATACTCCCCCGAAGAACGCGAACGGCTGGTTGATGTTTATATGGCGGATTTTAGAGATAATTTTGGATATTATCCGCGCACGGTCGGATCGTGGTTCATAGACACTCATTCGCTTGCCTATATGGCAGACCGCTACGGAATCGCCGCTTCATGCAACTGCAAGGATCAGATTGGCACCGATGGCTATACGCTTTGGGGCGGGTATTGGAACCAAGGATATTACCCAAGCAGGAGGAACGCTTATCTTCCGGCGCAGGACGAGGCGGCGCAGATACCCGTTCCCGTGTTCCGCATGCTCGGCAGCGACCCGATTTACCAGTACGACAGCGGACTCCAAAGCCGGATCCAGGGCGTGATAACGCTAGAGCCTACTTACAGCGTGGGCGGCGGCGACCCGGCATGGGTCGACTGGTTTCTGAAAATTGTCGGGGAGGAGCCATGTCTAGCCTTTTCATACGCGCAGGCCGGACAGGAGAACTCCTTCACGTGGAATCGCTTCGGCGAAGCCCTTTCAATGCAGGTCGAACGCATCGCCAAGTTGGCGCGAGAAGAAAAAATCACCGTGGAAACCATGGAGCAGACGGGAAAATGGTTTAGAAACCGGTTCAAAGTGACACCCGCGACGGCTGTGACAGCCACGGATGATTGGAAGGGGGAGGGGCGGAAGACGGTCTGGTACAACAGCCGTTACTACCGGGTCAACATGCTCTGGGAACACGGCGATTTCCGGATTCGCGATATCCACTTGTTCGATCAGGGATATGCCGACCCCTGCCTTGTGGAACCGCTCCGCTCTTCGGCCTGCGAATACGACGCCCCCCCGCTTGTGGATGGCTTCATCTGGAGCGGCGCCGAAACCATCGCCGGAATACGCGTGGTGGATCTTGCCGGCTCCTGCGGAGCGGTCGCTGTCGGTGCGCCGGACGTGCGGGAAGACGCTGAGTCGGGGCTCGCGGTCTTTTGCTCTTTAGCGCATGGAGGAAGGCTTGAAATCCGGTGCGGGGAACGCGTTTTGTCATTCAGATTTGTTGACGCGCCCCGCTCAATGCGTCCGGCACTAGCTATGACATGGCAGAGTGGAGTGCCAGTTCCCTTCGTGGAGATCGGGCGGCAATCTATGAAATGCATCCATAAGGATTTTCCCTACAAGGTTGTCAGCCTTGAGGGGCGCTTCGAGAAAACCGAGGATGGAAACGTGATTTTGATGGTGCCGGATGGCGGGGTGTTCAGCATTTCCACCTTATTACATGATTAAAAGTCTCGTGTTTGATAGTATCTAGATCATGAATCAGACTCCCAATGCCGAACGCGGACAGTTGCCGCCAGATGACGACGCATCGCTCATGATGCGCGTGCGTGGTGGAGACGACGAGGCGTTCGCGGAGCTTGTGCGACGTCATCAAAAATCTGTGATGAACTTTTTCGAGCGCAACGGCGTTTATAGCGACGTGGAAGATTTGGCGCAGGAAACGTTCCTTAAAATCCACCGCGCAAGGGGGCGCTACGTTCCCTCCGCGAAGTTCACCACGTTCCTCTATACCGTCGCAAGACGCGTTATGATCGACTGGTACAGGAGCGCCGCCAGGAAGAGCGGCCACCTGGAGAACCTTGCGAAGGAAGCACCGCAGGAAGCGGAGCCGCCACCGAAGCGCGGGGAGATAAGCGATGCCGAAGCCGCTCTGGGCTGCTTGTCGGGGCACCTTAGGGAGACTGTTGTGCTAGTAGTCATGCAGGGCATGGCTTACGCGGAGGCGGCGGAGATATTGGGGATACCCCTGGGAACGGTCAAGTCGCGCATATCATCCGCTATGACCAAAATGAGAGAAAAGTTGACAGGGGAGGGCACCAATGAGAAACGACAATAAACAAAAGAAACCGGACGGGAATCCGGAGCTTGTCGGCTACGAGGACATAGTTGACGTCCTCCGCTCTATGCCCGAAAGGGAGTGGCGCGATATTTCGGGCGATGTGATGTCGGAACTGGCGCGGAGACGGGCGTTGATCCGCCGATTTACCTTTGTCTCCGCGGCCGCCGCCGCGATTGCCGTTGTCGTGGGCGTGCCCCTCGCCACGGAATTCGCATCCCGGGATAGCGGATCCACGAATCTGGAAGTCGTTGCGTCAACGTCATCAGGCAGCACGGAATTGGATCAGCCCGCGACGGACTTCCTGCTTGCGGCGCAGGAGAGCGACGGCATGTGGGATCCCTCCCGTTGGGGCGGGAGCGAGCGGTATGCGACTGCTGTGACGGGTTTCGCAATGATGGCGCTCGCTGATCGCGACAATGCGGAGTTCGACGCTGGCGCCGCGCGCGCGGCATATGCATTGCGCGCCATGCAGCTGCCCGACGGCAGATTCGTCGAGGGTGAGGATGATGCTTTGATGCTCAATCACGCCGTCGCGACGGTGGCCCTGCTGCGGCTTTATTCCTCCGGTCGTTTCCCGGAACTGTTCAGTGTAATCGACGGCGCCGTAAACCACATACGCTATGAACAAAACGCATCGGGCGGTTGGGGGCGTGGCGGCACGGCGTCGCTTTGGCTGACGCAGGCGCTTTCGCTCGCTTCCGATATGGGGTGGCAGGACAAAAACGGCGAGCTGCGCCGCAGTATCATGTGGCTTGAGCGAAACACTGTTATTGAAGCGGAAGCTCTAGCCGCCGCTGATACGCTTGATGGCAAAAAAGCCGTGTTGAACGGTCTCTGCTCCTCAATGCTTGAAGGCTTGGGTGATTCGACTGCCGGCGGTGCCATCCTCGCAGCCAGCTTCCGCTGAGGCGCGTGCGTTTAATTTGCAAATCTTGCAAAAACGGCCTGCTTATAGTAAAGTCTGCTTGGATTAGCAAAACGGGTACTTGTTTTGGTTCCGGCTTCGACTCGGATCATGGCGGTTTCGTTGTTGCGAAGTCTGCTTGAGCGCTACCCGATGAACCTAAAGACTCTTACCAGTCAAAGATTAGCCGTGTTTATGGTTTTCTTGCCTCTGCCGCTTATTGCCGCAAAGGCCGGGGCAATGTTCTTGACTGCGGAAAATCAGATTGGCTTCTCTGCGCAATGCCTTCTGCTAGTGGCAATGTTTCTTGGACCTGGTCTCGCCCTCTGTCCCTATATGCGGCGATGGCTTCCGCAACCCCCTCCCGCGCGGTTTATATGTATTGTGCTGACAAGCATTTTTATAACTTCCTTTGCGGTTTGGACACTGTATTTTCTCGGCATCTACACAAGAGCGGCTGCGCTGATATTCGCCACAATCCTTATTGGATCCCTGCTGGTGGGCATCGCGCGATTTCGCTGGAGAGCCACCGCCAGATCTGTTTTTGACGGATTTGCCGGATTGTCATGGCCGGACAAGTTTGGCCTCGCGCTCTCCGTTTGGTTCCTAACGTTTTCCACGCTTCGCTCGTTCGAGCCGTTCTCAACGTGGGACGCCCTCGTTTCCTGGGACAAATGGGGACGCGACATGGGTGCCCGCAATGGTCTGGGCGGTTATGTGATGGGAGCATATCCGCAGCTTATTCCAACAATCTATTCCCTCTTCTATAAAATCTTCGCAACGCCTGATCCGACCATTATCCCCGATGCCACATATTTCGCACATCTGGCAAACGGGCTTTTAGACTGGCTCATCGTGCCTGCCGCGCTTGTGCTCTGCCGGCGGCTAGGCGCCTCGCTGTTGCTTTTCTCCGCATTCTTTTTCGGAAACGGCTTTTTGAACGAATGGTTCGCCACCGGTTATGTGGACACTTCCACCACCGCGTTTTTTCTATGCACGGCTGCGCTTGTGGTGGACTGGAACTTCGATACAGCGCCTTGCCGTTGGTCTTCCGCCGTTTTTCGATTTGTCCCCGCCGCCGCAACGCTCTGCTTCGCAAAAGGGCAGGGTGTGCTGTTGACTTTCTTCGCGGCGCTTTTAATTTTCTGCCGCCCCCTTGCCGGCAATTCTCGCAAAGCAGCTGCCGCCATCGCAGCGCTGGCCGCAGGAGTTCTGATCGTTCTGCCGTACCCGGTCCACCAGCGCGTCGTCTGGAATTCCGGTCGTGCGGAGACAGACATTCGCCTTCATACCATGCCCGTCCGCGTTGAGAATCCTGCGGCCGGGACTCCCACGTTCTCCAGAGCTTTCAAATTCGCGCGCGAATTCGCCGGTTCCTACAAGCCCCCCTTCGTCGCCGCTTTCCCCTCTTACACGTTTCCCGTCGCCATCATTCTCTCGGCAGGTCTAATCCTCTCTCTGCGCAAGCGGCGGATACTAGTCATTGCCATCGCTGCCGCGCTCGGGTGGACAGCCTGGTTCCGACTGGCGTCCTACGACTGGCGCAACGCCTCGCAAATTGCCGCGCTCACGGCGCTGTGCACGGCGGCAGGGTTGCGTTTCAACTTCAAGAGCCAGCGCCTCCTCAGCACAGCGGCCGTTTTCGAATGCCTCATTGCGCTGGCACTTTCGGGCAACGCGCTATCCTTCATTCCCGATAGACAAACTCTGTCAATGTTCTCCTTGTGGCGGTTCCCTCCAGACGAGCGCCCCTCCGGCTTGTGCGGACCGCGCTTCGATTTGCTTGCGTATTCGCCTCTGACGAGCAAAGCGCAACACGTCTTCACTCAGAACACGGACGTCTGGTTGCTGGGCGGCAAAGCCGTTTATCTCTGGCATCCATTCGCGGCCGGGGTTACTCGGGAGACTTTGGATGTGGCAGCCGTTTTCCGCGACCAGTTGGGCGCCCTTGATCGTGAGTTCTGGGAATCTTTCCAGCTCGCATCGGGTTTCCAGACACAGGTGATCGGCATAGTTCAGCCGAGTTACGAAAGAGTTTGCGCGACGATCGAGCCCGAGGATTTGAAAAAGACTCCGCAGCCGTTGCCCGCCGTGATTTCCGAACCGGGCACTTATTGGATACACTCCGCCATCTGCGCCGGCGCTGGCGACGTGGTACTCTACGATTTCGAGGTCGAAGCCGACGATTACAAATCTGTCAGGATGGTTGTCGGGCGCGACTGGAACGACGTGACTTCATACCGCGGCATCTGCGACTTTGTGCGCGAGGGCTGCTCCTTCCGAGTATTGTTTTGGCTTGATCGCGTCCCGGCGGGAACACGCCTCGACGAACTCCCGCCAGTCGCGCTTGTCAAATCCGGTGCCACGCCGATAACCGTTAAAAGCGCGAAAATTAAGGTTCTTGAGGCTTCGGCGTCAACAAGAGGTGACACACTATGAAATTCGCCCGCATTCCCCCGGCGATATATGTCATGTTGTCCCATCCGGCGATGCCGCCGGTTCTGGGCACCGTTTGGATGCTTTGGATCGGGGGCGGCAAAGAGTGGAACAACCAGATGGGTCGGTGGACCGCTGGGCTCGCTCCGTGGACCGGCAGCGTCGCCCTTGATTTTGTTCTTATAGCGGCGGCGGCGTCACTGTTGGCAGTTCTTTTGCGTAATCTTTCCGAGAAGCGCCGTGCCGCCTTGCTTGCGCTCATGTTGATTGGGGGTCAGATCGCAGCGCTATTTGCCGCCCGCGACATAATCTTCGATACCTTTCCGCATGGTATAGACCACCCGGCGTTTATGTTCCGCGTGCGCGAATTCGGCGAAATCTTTCCGTTCGCGCTGGGCAGCTACAACCCGTGGTGGAATGCCGGTGTCGAGCATTTTATTGGTGTGACAAGCGGGGCGCAGAACTTCGGCATCATCAATCTGCCTCTGCTTAAACTCTTCGAAATCGAGTCTTTCTACGGGGAGGCCATTTTCTTCTGGATGATGATCGGGTTCCCCTGGATAGGGGCCTTGTCCCTACGTGCGGCGGGCGTGCGCCCAACCGGAGCGGTTGCAGGCGGAATGATGCTCTGCGCCGCTACGCGCGCCATGTATCTGTTCTTCTGGCAATCTGGCAACATCGGCGGGATGGTATCCTCAATGCTTTCTTTGCCTGTTGCGGCGCTCGGGTGGCGTATCGTGGTGCTCCGCCGCGGGGGAGTGGCGACGGCGCTGTCGCTCGGAGTCCTGGCTTGGCTCGTGTGCATATGGTCTCCGGGGGTCTTCGTATGCGTCGGTGTTGCGCTTGGCTGGCTGTTCAACCACCGGCACTGGACGCGTCGCCAGATCGTGGTGCTGTTCTCCGGCGGCGCGATTGCGTTGCTTCTCTATTCCCCGTGGCTTTGGGTGGTTTTGTTCCCATGTCGTGGCATCGTTGAACATGTCGGTGCGAGCGGTGCGGCGGCGGAGACGCAGCTCCAGATGGCGCGCGCGGCGTTCGGCCAGTTTTCCCGCAGGTTGCAGGAATGGCATCCGCTCATCATTTTCTTCGGCTTCTACGCGATTTTCTTCCGTTTCCGCCGTGTTCCACGCCGCTATCTTGTTGGGCTTATACTCCCAGCGGTGCTCGTAACTCTGAGCATAGGATGGAAGCGCGATTCCCAGCTCGACCGAATGGCATTGTCTCTTGCGGCAATGTGCATCTTGCCTGCGGCGATCCTGCTGGGTCGCCTCTTGTCGGCGCGTCCTGTCCTGCGCGGAATTCCCTTTGTGGCCGTGGTTCAGGGCGTCGTCATCGCCATTCTCTTTATCGGGCTCCGCATCGCGGCGGCTCACTGCGGCAACTCCGCCGGTTTCAAGATGTGGCCTTCGCAACAAAGCGTCGATGAGTTCATAGAGGTCGTCCGCCGAGAAGTCCCACACGATGCGCGGCTTGCCTTTGCGGGTGACACGGACTGCCGTTACGAGTGGGGAAAACCGGCGTTTTTCCCCATTCTCGCCGATCGGGAGATGATGGCCGACGACTACTACGGCTATCCTCGCCAGCTCATCCCCTACAAATATCCGCCCTTGCCATACCGCAAGACAGTAGAGGGCGTTGTGGAATTTTCGCGTATATACGGCATCACGCACTGGGCTTCCGCCGAGGGTTACTGGCGTGGCGTTTTCACCCGCAACACCAACGAGTTCCGACATGTCCACAATATGCGCATGCAAAGCAGCGTTGTCGACATTTTCGAGGTTGTGGGGGTGGAAAATCCCGGACGTTTCTTCGAAGGCGGCGGACGTGTGGAGGCGCGGGAAAACAGGATCGAAGTCTTTCCCGCAGATCCCTTCGCCGAAAGCGTGGTGATACGCTACAACTGGCGCGACGGCTTGTATTGCCGCACTCCGGGCGCGGATATAAAGCCGCACCAGGTGGACAGCAGCACCGTTTTCATCTCCATAGAACCCAACGGCAACTCATGCGTCACCATCGGTTACCGGCCTCTCTGGCGGCCTTTGGCACCGAACGCCGATGGCACTTATCACCACTGATTACACTACATCCGGGTCTTCCGCATGCGCCTTCGCAACCGCATCTGCGAGAGCGTCGAGCTGCGCGAAAGTCTCTGCCGTCGGGAGGCCTTTCTGCATTATGCTGCCCAGAACCTCAGCCTTGATGTTGGGGATTAGCCCGGCGATCTGCTCGACTTGTTTTGTCGCCCAACCGTAGGAGCCTATAATGGCGGCGTATTTAACTTTGGGCCGGATCATGTTCGCGACGTACGCGGCGTACACTAGTTTGGGGTGTGCGTTCACATGCACCGTCGGCGCCGCGGCGATGAGAGTGGCTGCGTCCACAAGCGACATGGCGAGGTCGCCTATGTCGGTCACGTTCAGGTCGAAGACATGCACCTTCACGCCGCGTTTCACGAGGGCGTCGACGAGGTGATCCACCATGAGTTTCGTGCTGCCGTGCATTGTGATGTACGGGAGGCAGACTTCGTTCGCAACTTGCGGCGAGATCCATTTACGGTATGCCTCCAAGATGAAGCCTGGGTCTTGGTGGACCGGGCCGTGGCTTGGTGCGATCATGTCGAAATCGAGCGGTTCGAGTTTCTTAATGTTGTTTATGATCGCAGCCCGGAACGGCATCATAATCTCAGCATAGTAACGTTTCGCGGCTCTAAATGTCTCCGCCTTGTCCGTCACGAATGTGTCCGAGGTGGCCAGGTGCGAACCGAAAAAGTCGCAACTGAAAAGGATTTTCGATTCGGGGACGAATGTGCTCATAGTTTCCGGCCAGTGTACCCACGGGGTGTAAACGAACCGGAGCGTTTTGTCGCCTAGCGACACGGTTTCGCCGTCCTTGACGACGCGGAACCGCTCCTCTGGCAGGCCGATGTGGGTCGAAAGCATTTCCTGCGCCTTCGCGCTGCAAAGGATTTGCGCTTCCGGGTATTTCTCGATTAGCTCTGGGATTACGCCGGAGTGGTCTTGCTCGGTGTGGTTCGAGACAATGTAGTCGATTTTCTCCACGCCTTCAAGCTGGCTCATCAAATCATTGCTCAACTCGGGATCCGTTGCATCGATGATCGCGGTGGCTTCGGAGCCCTTTACGAGGTATGCATTGTAGCTTGTGCCTTCCGGCAGGGGGATGAGCGAATCAAAAAGCCGCCTCTCCCAATGGACGGAAGCTATGAGTTGTATCCCCGGTTTAATTTCTCGTGCTATCATGGTCTTGCCCTCCTCTTTGAAAAGAAGCCACGCAGTATACCGACAACGCCCTACCTTGTCAAACTGTGATCGGGATCCTGCAATTTTAAAATTGCCGCCTTCTGTCCCAATGCTGTATAATGGCTCTCATGAAAACGAGACGGATCGAGCAAATCGCCACATTTACCGGAGTCATCGCAGCTGCGGCATTCCTTGCCGGATGCAGGGTTAGCGACGTCAAGGAGGCTACTATCACCGCTCCCGATGTCCGCAATGAAGCATGTCTGAAAATCGTCAGCCAGGCCATCGCCGCAATACATATCCCGTCGCGTCCCAACCCGCCAGAAGTGGTATCGGTCAATTTCAACACAGGTGAAATCGTGATCAGGTACGATTCGATGCAGATTGGCACGAAGAATATTGAATACGCTATCGCGCAGGCCGGCTTCGCCGCCGGTCCTTTCCCCGCCAACGAGGAGGCGGCCTCCAAATTGCCGTCGGAATGCCGTGCCGCGCCAAAAGATTAACCAGTTCCTAGGATTCCTCGCCTTCGAACGAGGTCTCGCCGAGAAAACACGCAAGGCATACGAATCCGACTTGAATCTCTTCACCTCCTTCCTCGCCGAACGCTCCGGCCCAACTCCCGATTTTCGCGAGATAGCCACGGCAGATATCATCGCATTCCAGGATAGGGGGCGTTCAGAAAATCTCGCGGACTCTACTTTGGCGCGCAGGCTCGTGTCCATCAAATCCTTTTTCGCGTATATGCGCTCGGAGGGGATTATCGAGTCCGACCCCGCCGCCACGATCACGACTGCGCGTCGCGCACGGACTCTGCCACACGCGCTCAACGAGAAATCGCTAGAATCGCTACTGCAAACCCCCGCCGCTGGAACGCGCGATGGGAGACGCGACCGTGCCATGCTGGAGCTCCTCTACGGATGCGGCCTGCGCGAGTCCGAGGTCGCTGACCTCAAGATAGACGCCCTCCGTTTTGAAGAAGGCCTCGTGAGATGCACAGGCAAAGGCTCGAAGGTGCGTCTCGTGCCACTCGGTTCGAAGGCGGAAGCCGCGACTAAACTGTATCTCGCCGAATCCCGGCCCCTCTACAACCCCGTTCCGGACGACGCCACTCTCTTTCTAAACCGTAACGGTTCCAAGCTGAGCCGCATGGGCGTCTGGGGCATAGTAAAGAAACACGCGAAGGCCGCCGGCCTCGGCGACGATGTCTCACCGCATTGGCTCCGGCATTCTTTCGCCACGCACCTGCTCGCGAACGGCGCACCTGTCAGGGTTATCCAGGAGATGCTCGGACACGTCGATATCGGCACGACGCAGATTTACACGCATGTGGATTCAGACAGGCTCCGCTCCACACACACGCAGTTCCACCCACGTGCGTAAAGAAGATGTCAGGCCTCATGTGTTAGATCCTAGCTAGGTTTTAGGGGCTAGCAGTAAATGTTTTATACTCTACATACATACACGCAAACCACACACATATCGTGAAATCGTGAAGTCCACCCAACCCAACTCAGAAGACACTCCATCCTCGCAAGAACGCGCACTCGAAGATACCCTC
>JALHHX010000024.1:0-30266 GCA_022837245.1 Lentisphaerota bacterium | reverse complement strand
AGATACCCTCGGTTACCATTTTGAAAACGAGGCTCTGCTGGAAACCGCTCTCACGCACCCATCGTACCGTAACGAGACCGGAGCCCCCGCCGATAACCAGCGTCTGGAGTTTTTGGGCGATGCCCTCATCGGATTCCTCTTGGCTGACCGTGTCTTCCGCCACTATACAACGAAACCTGAAGGGATGCTAACCGTCCTGAGAGCCTCAGTTGTCAACGGCTCCGCGCTCGCCGCCAAAGCCGCAAAGATCGGAATCGGCTCTGCGCTCCTCCTTGGCCAAGGCGAAAAAACCACTGGCGGGCGTCAGCGCGAATCGAATCTCGCCGACGCCTTCGAGTCCATCATGGGCGCCGTTTACCTCGATGGTGGTTTTGACGCCGCCTCGCGCGTGTTCGACCGGCTCTTCGCCGACGAGATCAACTCCCTCGGGGACGATCCATGGATGCAAAACCCGAAAGGCCGCCTACAATACGAAGCGCACAAACTCTTCAACGCCGAGCCGGAGTACGAGACCATCTCCTCGGCCGGTCCTCAGCACCGCCCGCAGTTCAATGTGCGCGTTAGTGTGGGCGACGCGCTTTCCGTTGATGGCACCGGCGCCACAAAGCAACTGGCCCAGGCCGCCGCGGCCGTAGCACTGCTCGCGCTCATAAAAGACCGTATGGAGGTGCAATCATGAAGCGCGCTTCCATTAAATGGTGGCGTCTTTTACGAGACTCCCCGCAGTGGGAGGGACTCGGCATCGCGCGCACCCTCATACTTAGCGCCACGGTTGGCGCAGGTGCTGGCCTGGGCGCCGTCCTGCTTGTCGCCATGCTGCAGCTCACTCAATGGTTTTTTCTTGGCTACATGGCGAATTACGTTCCGTCAGTTCCCGTAAACGAACCTACGTTCTTTAAAAACCTTCCGGAATTCACAGGTGAGATTCGCCGCTGGGCACTGCTTTTCATTCCAGCACTTGGCGGTCTTATATCAGGCGTAATCGTGCATCGCTTTGCTCCGGAAGCGGCGGGGCACGGAACGGACGCTGCCATTGAGGCGTACCACTTCCGCGGTGGCAAGATCCGCCCCATTGTCCCGCCTATAAAGGCAATCGCCACATCGCTTCTCATCGGCTCGGGTGGCTCTGCCGGATGCGAGGGGCCAATCACTCAAATCGGCTCCGGCTTTGGATCCATACTCGCCACGGCTCTTAAACTTCGCGTCGCCGAACGCCGTGCCCTGATGGCAGCCGGCATGGGTGCCGGCGTCGGAGCGCTCTTCCACGCCCCAATGGCGGGCGCCCTCTTCGCCGCAGAAGTCCTTTACCGCGACCTGGACCTTGAGTACGAAGTACTCATCCCATCCATCATAGCATCCGTCACTGGATACTCGGTATTCTCCAAGGTCTTCGGTTTCCACGCCCTTTTCGAGACGCCTCAATACGGCTTTTCCCGCCCCGAAAACCTCCCCCTGTACCTACTGCTTGCAGTCATACTCGCCGGCGGCGCGCGCTTCTACACCTGGTTGTTCTACACGGTTCACGAGAAATTTATGGCTCTCAAAATCTCGCCCGCCTTCAAACCCGCAATTGGAGGGCTCCTGACCGGCATAGTCGGCTTCATGTTCCTGCCAGCCCTCGGCTCCGGATACGGCGTTATGCAGGAGGCGCTGCGTTACGATTGGACCATGACACGCGAAGTTGCCTTCCCGGCTCTTGGTCTCATGGTTGGCGTCTTCATCCTGAAGACTCTTACCACGTCATTTTCTGTCGGCTCCGGCGGCTCCGGCGGCATTTTCGGCCCGGCTCTTGTAGTTGGTGGCGCGCTCGGCGGCGCTACCGGAATTATGTTTTCTCTATTGCTTCCAAGCTTGGAAGTGCCCGTGGGCTCATTCGCGCTCGTCGGGATGGTTGCCTTCTTCGGCTGCGCCGCCAAAACCCCCATAAGCGTGATCTTGATGGTAGGCGAAATGACGGGCAACTACCGTCTTCTCGTTCCGTCTATGTGGGTCTGCATGATCGCTTACATGCTCTCGCATCGTGTTTCGCTCTACCGCGCGCAGCTTCCAAACAGATTCGATGCGCCGATACACCGCGGAGAGATGATCTCGGGTGTGGTGCGCAACATTGCCGTGCGCGAACTTCTTGGAGCTCGTTGCGACTCCACGTTCATAACGGCAAAGGAGGACACGCCGCTCAGTCTTCTCGTGGACGCTCTCGCTCGTGGACAGCAGACCGTCTTCCCTGTCGTGGGGGATGATGGCCGTATGCTTGGCGAAGTCACTTCCTCCGATCTTGAATTTGTTGTAACGTCGGATCCGATGCTCCGCGCCACGCTTATGGTGGGCGATATCGCATTGCAGAAGCATGCCGTTGTGTTTGAGCACGACATGCTTCAGACTGCGCTTCGACACATGGACAACGAGGGGGTATACAACATAGTTGTTGTTTCATCCGACACCATACAACGGCCTATCGGCATCCTTACGCATAACGACGTGGTTATGGCTCTCCGTACTGGCAACGCGGGCTCATCATCCTCTTGCCGGTTCGTATGACAATCTGGTACTATAACCGCAGTTGATGCCAGGGTGCTTTAACAGCGCCTTTTACTGTGAGAATTCTAAAATGACAAACTACATACACGTTCCGCTGGAGTGCAGAAAATGCCTGTGAAGGCAAAACCCATATCCGTGGGGTTCGTTTCGCTCGGATGCGCCAAGAATCTTGTGGATTTGCAGATAATGGGGGGGGAGCTGCACCTCGCGGGTTTGGAAATAGGCGTCGATCCGGAGGAGGCCGACGCCGTGCTCATCAACACTTGCGCTTTCATAGAAGAGGCGCGTGAAGAGGCCATTTCAAACATCCTCGCCGTCTGCGAGCTCAAGAAGACAGGCAAATGTAAAGCCGTAGTCGTGTCGGGATGCCTGGCGCAGCGCTATAGGGAGAAGCTTCTCAAGGCATGCCCCGACGTGGACGCCGTTCTCGGGCTCGACGATCTGGAACGAGTGCCAGAGGTAATCCGGAAGGCAGTGGAAAACTTCGCCGCAACGAGGAAGGGCGGGAAAGGCGGCGATGAGAAAATTGTGGCGGTGTCCGCCGACAGCCCGTCGCACATCTACAATCCCGGCATCCCCGGACTCGTGCTGACAGGCGGCCCGTACGCATACCTGAAAATCGCCGAAGGGTGCTTCCACGTCTGCTCGTTCTGCGCAATCCCCGGAATACGCGGTAAACTGCGCTCACGCCCCGTCAAAGACATTGTGTCGGAAGCCAAGTCGATTCTCTCGGAGGGCATCTCGGAGTTGAACGTAATTGCGCAGGATGTGACGAGCTACGGCCGCGATTTCAAAGACGGCACCACGCTCTTGACGCTGCTGCGTGAACTCGATTCGCTTGAGGGCGAATACTGGATAAGGCTACTATACGCGCACCCCGCGATGCTTACTGACCAGTTGCTCGATTTCATCAACGAAAGCCGTCACGTCTGCCACTACCTCGACGTCCCCATACAGCACAGCCACCCGGACATACTGAACGCCATGCGTCGCGCCGACACAGTAGACATCGTTCCCGTCATGGCTGAGCGCATACGCGCGCGCATCCCGGACGTCACGTTGCGCACCACGTGCCTCACCGGCTTCCCTGGGGAGACTGAGGAGCATTTCCAGCATCTGATGGACTTCATAGGCAAGGTCAAGTTCGACCACCTCGGCGCATTCGCGTTCTCACCTGAGCAGGGCACACCCGCTTTTGAAATGGGCGACGACCCCGACGACGTGGTATCCGAGGGCCGCCGTCGCCGACTAATGGAAAAACAGGCTTCCATCGCTGCTGAAAAACTGCGTGGCAGGGTGGGGACCATGACACGCATCCTGCTTGAGGAACCGCCAGAAGCGAAGGGCGATCCGTGGGAAGGGCGCGCCTCATCCCAGGCCCCCGACGGCATTGACGGCAACACTTACATAAGTGGCGTGCCGAAACACGCAAAACCCGGAGATTTCATCGATGCTGAAATCGTAGGGGTCGATGAATTCGATCTGCAGTGCGCTTTTAAGAAAGTACTCTGATTTCCGGTTCCAGCAGGATCCCGGAATTGGTCAGCGCGCGCTCTCGCATCATGCGCATGAGCGCGTAGACGTCCGAAGCCGTTGCTTCTTGGTCCACAGAGATTATGTTGGCGTGGTGCTCCGTCACGTACGCGCCGCCGATCCGGAGCCCCTTGCAACCGGCCTCGTCCAGGATGATGCCGGCGGATTTGTTTGGAAGAGGCGGATTTTTGAAGATGCTGCCGCCAGAACGCAAACCAGAAAAATCCGGGCGGACCGCCAGGGCATCGTCCATTGCTATTCTAACAGCGATTTGCGAGCTCTTCTGCAGCTTGATACGGATCTTGGTCACCACAGTGCCGACGACAGCGGGGCAGGATCTGTACGACGCTCCCAGCTGCGCTGCAGGGATTGTCCTCACCGATCCGTCGCCCATAACCACCTCCACGCTTACCACGCAGTCGCAGAACGAACCCGCCCTCGTGCCGGCGTTCATGGCGAGCCAGCCGCCGCAGTATCCCGGGATACCGGCCATAAACTCAAGTCCAGAATAACCGCGGCTCAGGCAATAGCTCACGAGACTAGGCCCCTGTACCGTGCAGCCCAGATCCATTATCACGTGCTCTTCCGTATCTTCCACGATCGTCTTCGTTGAAAAAGTGGTGCCCGCCGGTCTGATTATGGTCTTGTAGCAGCCGGTGGGGGCGATGAATGAATTAGTGCCTCCGGACAAAACCGTGAATTCGCCTCTCTTGACAGCTTCCTGCACTTCGGGCACGCTGCGCACCACGACCACGCTGGGCGCGATAGATGCCGTTCCGAACGCACCTAGCCTAACCTCCATCGGAGGCTTTTCAGGCGGTTTCGCCGTGGCAATATCTGCGGCAATCAAATTAACGTCTCCCGCGCCGATCACAAGTACAAGGTCGCCCGGGCGCAATGTCGCCTTAACGTATTGCAAAGCCGATTCAGTTGAATCGGCGCATACCGGTATTGGCATTCTAATATTGCCCGCCGCAGCATCACGGAAGGCTTTGTACAAATCAGACGCGGCTCCGCCGCATATAAGGCACTCGGAAGCACAATAAACCGGGCAGAGCACAAGCTCTTCAATTCCTATGAAAGCCTCGGGGAATTTCGTAAGCATCGCCTTAGTGCGCGTGTACCTATGTGGTTGAAAGACAGCCACGATGCGTTTGTGAGGAAGCTCTGAGGCCGTCTCTATTAACGCCATTATTTCCGCAGGATGGTGCGAGTAGTCCGATATGACCGTGAACCCATCGGGATCGCCGATCTTCTCGAACCGGCGCGAAGGCAGCACAGCCGTATCCTCAAGCGCGGCGCAGGCGTCTTCGAATTCTATGCCAATCGCGCACGCCGCCGCTATCGCCGCCGTTGCGTTGAGGACGTTGTGGCGTCCCTGCACATCAAGTTCGATGTCTCTGGCGGAGTTTTCTGGTGGAGTGAGCGTGAACTTCGAGCCACTGCCCGTTCTGTAGAAGTTCGTGATGCGGAAATCCGCATCCTGAGCGAATCCAAATGACAACTGCCTCGCGCCCGACATTTTGCGCACGAGCTCCGCCGCGCGCTGGTGGTCGGCGCAGTAAACGATCGCACGTTTTGTGTTGCAGAGCAGGTGCCTGAAGGTGTTCTCAAGCTCCAGCTCGTCGCTGTAGTGCTCCACATGGTCGAAGTCGAGGTTGTTCAGCACCGTCACCTCCGGAGTGTAGTATGCCAGAGTGCCATCGCTCTCGTCGGCCTCAGCCACAAAAAGCCCGCGCTTCCCAGGGGTGTCGAAAAGAGCGCCTCCCGCCACGGCGCCCAGGTAAGGCGATTCGCCGCCGATGCACCAGCCGCTCTCGGCTGGCCGCAGCTTCTTCAAGATGCCAGCGGCGAACACCGATGTCGTCGTCTTGCCATGGGTGCCGCAAACCGCGATGGTGTCGTGCTGCCCGCTCAACGCCGCAAGCAGCAACCCGCGCAGATGCACAGGCACACCCTTCTCGACCGCCTCTGCTATCTCCGGCGCCTCGGGCGGAACCGCGCTCGTGCGGATTATCATGTCGGATTTGGGATCGAGTTCAGAGACGTGCTCCCGGGAATGGCCGCTCACCGCCTGCACGCCAAGGCTTTTCAGCCAATCGGAGAAGCGGCCGGGGGCGGCGTCGCAACCCGACACCTCCCAGCCAATTTTCTTCAGGATATAGGCGGCACCCGCCATGCCAACACCGCCGATGCCCGCGAAATGAGCTTTCGACGGCGGCAACTCCAGCCTTACCACCAGATTATTGTATGAGGTCTGCATTGTTATCCGCCTAGTATCCTGCGCTTTGTCCCGATGTCGAACCGCCGCGGTTCCTCTATTCCTCGCGCTTGCCGAGAGTCTTGTCGGCCATGTACATCGCGCCCTTCGAGCCCGAGCTCATCTCGAGCATCCAAAGCACGTCCGAGACGCTTGACTCTTCCTCGACCTGCTCATCCACGAACCACTTCAACATGCTTTGCGTGGCGAAGTCCTTTTCGGCGACTGCCAGCTCGAAGATGCCGTTGATCCACGCAGTGACTTTCTTCTCGTGCTCAAGCGCGTCTTTGAACATCTCGGCAAGGTCCGCCCATTCCGTCTTCGGCGCCTCTATCGCCTCGAACACGACCTTCGCCCCCTGATCCTCGAGGTACTTGGCGAACCTGAACGCATGCTCCTGCTCTTCCTTGAACTGGACGTTGAGCCAGTTAGCCGCACCCTGGAATCCTTTGTCCATTGCGTCGTTCGCCATTGACTGGTATAAAAACGCGGAGAAAAACTCCCTGTTGATCTGCTTGTTGATCTCTTTGGCCATCTTCTTGCTTATCATATCATTCTCCATTGTTTATTGTTGAATCCACGGTGCCCATTTCAGGCCGGAATTTAGCGGTCATTCTACCATTTCCAAATAGGGAAGGCAAGGGGCGGGCGATTCTGGATTTTACCCATACGCAAGCCCATAGCGCCGATCATGAAAAACACACTTAAAAAATGGGGAAATCCAAGTTGGGATCGGGCTTCGCCCTCGCCTAGGTTCTAGGTGCTAGGAGCTAGTATCGCCCCGAGAGCGAACGCGCCCGCAACCGAACCAGCTTCCGCAAAACCCTTTGCTGGCAGTACTGCCGCCACCACCACCAAGGCCGCCGTCCATCCGTTGGCGTGCATTGTCAACGAGCACCAGAAAGCAAGCGCCATCATCGACAAAGCGTTTGCCGGCGCAAGCAATGCCACCTCCGCCGCCGCTCCTGCGAGCAAAACTGCGAGTGGAGTTTTCAATGCGGCGAGCATTTTCCAGCCGAGACCCTCCGGGGGAAGTGGCGGTAGCCGGATAGAACCCGCCGCCAATACAAGGGCCGTGCATGGAACAATCCAACCGAGATGAAACCGCAGGCGCCGCGCCACGAAAACAGCCTCTTCAGGCACCGCGTGGCAGAGTCCCGACACCGCCACCGCCGCGAGTGCCACGGCAAGTGCGACACGCCGGCCCGAGCGTCCGGCAGAGGATGCTAAGACGAATCCCGAGATGGCCGCAACGGCATATAGTAATGCGGGCGACGATCGGCCACGCATGCCAAATGCCGCGACGGCCAGTATAAATACCGCTGTCAACGTTACCACATTCCAAACCAAACGTCGCGATGCAGAGACCCACGCTCCGCACCATGGGCAGTGGGAAAACTCCTCTACAGCGCGTCCGCATTCGCGGCAAGGCACCGTCTCAAAAATTTCGATTGTTCGCGCTCTTTTCACGCTCGCATTGTAGCAGATCGACCTGCGGGAGGCGAGGGGGGAATTAGGGATTACATCAACCGTGCGTGGCGGGGCGGGGACACCGCCTGGGTGCGCGGAGCTTCCGCTCCGCCCCGCAGCGAGAGCAGGTCTGCCGAGCCCTCAAAAAGCACGCGGCAAAGAGCTTCGCGTCGTCGCGTGATAATGATCCCACGTAGCAAGGGCTTGGTGCAATGGTGTGGTTTTTGGTAGTGGTTCCGGCGGCGTTGTGGCTCCGCGGCGCGTCGCCCTCCAATGCCCGTGTTGTGCTACGCGCCCACGATACAAAAACACATAAAAGAAAAGTGCGCAACCGGTTTCCCGGATGCGCACTCCTTTGGATAATATTGATTGCAGCTAAGCAATCAAACCCGTTGAATTAGGGGTATACGTGTCCATCCACCGGGCCCGGGCAGAGGACGACCACTTCAGTCTCGTTACCAGCTTCGAGAGAAGCTTCTTCGGGCGAAGCGTATGCTTGGTTTTTTGTGGGGCATAGGACTTTGTCAGGAAAGCCCTTGACGTAGGCGCCAACACCGGCGGTTTTGGCATCGTCATCCACGGGATCGTCATTCCACTTGGCGGTGTAGCCCTTCATCTTGATTTGCTCAACAGCCCCTGCGAGCTGCTTCATGTTGTTGATGCAGGCGCTCTTCTGCGAATCCTTGCGGTTCTGCAGGAAGTTCGGGATGGCGATGACCGCCAGGATGGCGATAATCGCGACCACGATCATAATTTCAACGAGTGTGAAACCCATTTGTGACTTTTTCATTTTCAGTTTCCTTGTTATTGTTTTGTTATTGACGCCCAATCGAGCGTCACTGTGTATTCAGCAACATGCGTGCCAAGCCCTTGTTTAAGGGCAGACATCATGCTGCACGCAATGGCGCCATACATTATAATGACCAGTATCTTGTTGACCTGCAAGAGGTTGCAAAGGTTTTTCGATTTCACTTTTTTTAACGTCTTCCGGTTCCCCCATTTTTGCAATTGGAGTCGTTTCGGTTATCAGAAATGAGAAAACTGGAAGTTTCCATGCGGGAACCCTTGCTGCGTGGGAGGTATCCGCAGATTTTCGCAGATTACCGCAGATTTTGCTTTTGCTACGTGGGTGGCTCACGCGAAGGCGCGACGACGCGAAGCTCTTGCTGCGCGGGGGTTTCACGCAAAGCTCGCCAGAAACGCCAAGCTTCTCAACCGTGGTTTTTTAAGGGCTCAACTGCCAGGCTCTAGCATACGTGGGGGTATCCATGCGCCGCCGCCAGCGCCTCACGGCGCCACTATGAACAACGCCGCGCATTGGTTTGTGGTGCGCCCGCCAGGGAATGGCGCGCTCCCGCCAGCGCCTCACGGCGCCACTGCCGGCGCAAGCAGGGAGGCGCCAAATGCGGGCTTCCTGCTGAGGCCCTTGCTGCGGGGCGGAGCGGATGCCTCGCGCACCCAGGACCTTTGCCGCCCTCCAGTGCAAGGCGGTCCCGGCAGCTGGAGGGCGACACGCCGTGGAGCCGCCCCACCTGAGTGCGGTCACTCTGTGGCCGCACGGATGTTCTAAAACTGCTGATGGAAGGTGCGGTTCACGACATCGAGCTGTTGTTCGCGCGTGAGTTTTATGAAGTTCACGGCGTAGCCAGAGACGCGGATGGTGAGCTGGGGGTATTTCTCAGGGTGGTCCATGGCGTCGAGCAGCACTTCGCGCTGGAGGACGTTGACGTTGAGGTGGTGCCCGCTGTCGGTGAAATACCCGTCGAGCAATGAGATCAGGTTCTCGCTTTTCTCCTCCAGCGTCCTGCCCAACGATTCCGGTATGATCGAGAAGGTGTTGGAGATTCCGTCCTCGGCAAAATCGTATTGCAGCTTCGAGACCGACCTGAGCGAGGCTATAGCGCCGCTCAGATCCCGTCCGTGCATCGGGTTGGCCCCGGGGGCGAACGGCTCGCCTGATTTGCGTCCATCGGGCGTGGAGGTGGTTTTTTTGCCGTACATGACGTTCGATGTGATGGTGAGAATCGAGAGGGTGGGGCGCGATTTGCGGTACGTGTGGTGTTTGGCGAATTCGCGGTAGAAACTGCGGACCACCTCGACAGCTATTTCGTCCACTCGGTCGTCGTCGTTGCCGTATTTCGGGAAGTCTCCCTCCGTCTCGAAATCCACGGCGAGACCGGCCTCGTTGCGGATTGGCTTGACCTTGGCATATTTTATCGCCGAGAGGCTGTCCACCAGCACCGACAGCCCGGCGATGCCGCCTGCCATGGTGCGCACGATCGTGTCGTCATGAAGTGCCATTTCCACGCGCTCATAGCAATATTTGTCGTGCATGTGGTGTATGATGTTGAGCGTGTCCATGTAGAGCTTGGCTAGCCATGCAACGACCTTGTTGAAGTTTATCGACACTTCGTCGAAATCAAGCACATCGCGATTGCTCAATATGCGCAGCTCCGGGCCGACCTGTATGTTGTCGTACATGACGTCCATGCCGCCGTTTATGGCGAAGAGGAGTGCTTTCGCGAGGTTGACGCGCGCGCCGAAAAACTGCATCTGCTTGCCGATGCGCATTGCGGATACGCAGCACGCGATGCCGTAGTCGTCTCCGAACTTGGGAAGCATGAGCGTGTCGTTCTCGTACTGTATCGACGAGGTGCTTATTGAAACCTTGGTGCAGAAGCGCTTGAAATTATCGGGCAGGCGCGGGCTCCAAAGAACCGTCAGGTTCGGTTCCGGGGCGGGTCCGAGGTTGAAGAGGGTGTTGAGGAAACGGTACGACATCTTCGTGACCATGTGGCGTCCGTCGGCGGCCATGCCGGCTATGGATTCGGTGACCCAGGTCGGGTCGCCGGAGAAAAGCTCGTCATACGATGGCGTGCGAAGGAACCTTACCATTCGCAGCTTCATAACGAAGTGGTCCACGAGCTCCTGGATTTCGTCTTCTGTGTATTTGCCGCTTGCGAGATCTGCTTCGGCGTAGCAGTCGAGGAACGTAGATATGCGGCCGATGGACATCGCTGCGCCGTTCTGTTCTTTGACGGCGGCGAGGTATCCGAAGTATAGCCACTGTATTGCTTCCTTAGTGTCTTCCGCCGGGCGCATGATGTCGAAACCGTACGAAGCGGCCATTTGCGCCAGTTCCTCAAGGGCGCGGATCTGCTCTGCCGTTTCCTCTCTTTTACGGATGAGGCCGGAGTCCATGATATCGCGCACCATTTCTGCTTTAGCGCGTTTTTTGTGTTCGATGAGGGCGGCGATGCCGTACAAGGGGATGCGGCGGTAATCGCCTATTATGCGGCCGCGGCCATAGGCGTCGGGCAGTCCGGTGATTATTCCCGTATGGCGGGCGAGCTTCATCTCGTCGGTGTAGGCGTCGAAAACTCCGTCGTTGTGGGTCTTGCGGTATTTAAAGACGTTCTCTATTTCGGGGTCTAGCTCGCGTCCGTAGGCCTTGAGTTCGCTTCTGACGAGTCGTATTCCGCCCATTGGCATGATTGCGCGCTTGAGCGGGGCGTCAGTCTGCAGCCCCATGATCTGCTCGAGGTCGCGGTTTATGTATCCAGGCGCGTGCGAAACGATAGTGGAGATGGTCTTGTCGTCGATATCGTACACCCCGCCGCGTGCGCGCTCCTCGTCCATCAGCGCCACTACCTCCGCCCACAGTTTGGAGGTGCGTTCCGTTGGAGGGCGAAGGAAGGACTCGTCGCCATCATACGGCGTATAGTTACGCTGTATGAAGTCCCGTACATTGACTTCGTTTTTCCACGGTCCTTTGTTGAATTTCATTTTGCACCTCCCTCTCTTAACTCTGCGCTTAGTGTACCACAGGAGGCTCCCCTGTGTCGAATGCGCAATTGCGAAAAATTAAGGGGTGTTATATTATTGCGGGCGTCTTTGGCGGTGTGGGGACTCTGCCACACGCCCTTTGATGAACACGAAGTGAAATACCATGAATTGCATAAATCGGCCGCGTTAATCCGGCGGCTTTGCCTGACGGCGTTGGCGATAGCCTTTGGCTCCCTTTCGGTTTGCGCGGAGCCTGCGGATCTACAGCTGCCCGACGCCGCGTTGAAGGCTGCTGAGAAGCTGCGCAAGTTGAGCCCCATGCAGAATGCGGAAGGGAGCGCAAGCGTCTCGGGCGAGAACCTCAATGCGCAGGACAAACTGGCATACCTGCGGTTTGTGGAGGACGTGCGAGGCAGGCTGGAGCGGCTTACTGGGTCGTCATTCAGCGGCGGCCGCTACCGCGTCTCCATCCATGCGGAGGACGCCGGAGGGGAGGGGGCGCCGGCGGTTATCCAGAAGTCTTTCTCTGCACCGTCGGCAGGTGACCGCGGCCTGGCCACCATCCGCATCTGGGTGACGAACCCCGCGAAGCTCGATCCGCGCGATTTGGCATGCGAACTCTGTGACGGCTTTATCGGCATGAAGGTGCTGGTGGCCTCGCGCGGCGACGGCACCGCACAGCCACCCGCGCGGTGGTTCACGGACGGTCTCGCCCATTACCTGGAGGAGGGCAGGAGGCAGGACGATGCCGAGGAGGTTGTGGGCAGCTGGTTCAAAGCGAAGCTTGAACCTCTATGGCGGCTCGCGCGCGAGTTTTCGCCCTACGCCTCGGCTGATCGGCGTATCTCGGCGCAGCTCGCCGCATATTGGCTTGATTTTCCCGACCGAGGCGGCCGCCTCGACACGCTTTGCGGCGAACTGGCTAATGGCCGGCAATGGACTCCGCGGCTCTTTTCCGAAACTTCATCAGGCATAACCGATGACTTCGGAGCCGATAAGGATTTCGATGCCTGGCTGCTCGGTCGTCGCCAATCGGTACTGACGCTCGGGGTGACGCGGCCGGAAATGGTGGTTCGCTCCTGGCGCGGCATGCTGCTTTTCCCGGGAGAGGACGGGGTGCCGAACGGCGTCGCGGCTGGCGCTTCACCGGCGCTGCTCGCAGCCCGATCCGATGAGGTATGGGTGAAGGGATGCGCAATGGCAAAGATTGACCGTATCATGAGGGCGTCCGCCGGGCGTGGTGACAAATTCCGGGCCGCTGCGGATGCATACCGCGAATACTTCACCGCTGTAGCGGAAATCGCGGGAACGGGAAAAAAAGGGAGACTGAATAAAGAGGAACTTCTTGAAAAGCTCTCGAAGGCAGAGAAGATGCTGATCTCCGCTAAACATTCTTCAGTGCTTTAGCAGCTTCAGACTTTGTCTTTGCTACGTGGTGTATATCCGCAGATTGCTCAGATTATCACAGATCCTGACCATGCCGCTTGGCTGATTCACACGAGGGGTGAGGGTTTGTTGTACTTTGATTGAGTCTGAAAGATGTAAAACAAACCCAGAACCTGGGCGATGGCTCGCCCTCGCCCCCTACCAGTCCCGCTCCCCCACGCGTGGGGGCATTGTGCGAAGCGCTTCGCGGCGGGCCTCTTCGCGCTCTTTTTCCTGTTCAAGAATTTGGGCCATTATGCGTTCAGCTGCTTCTTGTTCTGCGGATTTAGTTTCCTGCACCGGTTCGGATTGTTGCTCTTCCTGTTGTTCGGGCTGCTGCGGCTGCTGATTCTCGTTTGATTCGTCTTTCCCGGAGTCTGAAGGGTCATCTTTATTTTGGCTGCCTTCGTCTGGATTTGACTGTTGCTGCTGTTGATCCTGATTTTGCTCTTGCTGTTGTTCCTGGTTCTGTTCTTGTTGTTGCTGCTGATCCTGTCGCGGCGGTTTAGGGAGCAAGTCGTAGATCAACTGCATGTTTTTAAGCGCCTGTCCGGCGTTGATGCGCGCCTGGCCGGAGAGCAGTACATCGTCTCGCGCGATGCCCATGTTCACGAGCGCGAGCGAGCCAAGCGTTTTGTCCACCAGTCCGTCGATTTCTGCCCGCACGGCCTCCGTTATCTCCATTATGTTGGTGGAGATGTTGAAATCCGCCGTGTCCACTTCGTTTGTAGATACGAAATGACGATCTGGTGCCTCGGTGCGTGTCGGCATCATCTGGTCCAGCCACAGACCGTACGTCTTCGCGAAGACGCTGAACATGCCGTTTGCCATGTTCTGTTCTGGGATCGGGGCTCGGATGGCGGTTCCGTCGAAGACTTCGGCCAGCGCATTGCTCTCCGAATTCATGGCTTGCTGCAGTATGGCTGGCGGCTGTGTTGTGTAGGCGAGCAGCGCCATTGCCGCCTCCTCCGATTGGCGTATTGCCCCGAGCGCGGATTCGTCAAGGTTTTCAAGAGCGTCGACGGCACCGTCGGCGCGGTCTTTCGCCACATCGAGCTGGTACTGGAAGTCTGCGAGCTGCTGGTCGTTTGTTATGGAGTTTTTCGCCGCCTCCATTACCTTGGCGTGGAGCGGGTCCCACATGTCTGCGCTTTCGCGTTGTGCGACGGCGGCGTTTTCGAGGAGCTGTATGCGTGCGGGGGAATCGTTGGTGAACGCAGTCGCCGCGTTCCTGAACACCTTGCGTTGCGTGTTTATAAGTTCGGGGATTAGGTCCGCGACCTCTTTCTCGCCATATTTCGCCTGGACCGCCGCGATGCGTGCCTGGTTGCGGAGTTCGGGAATGTCCGCGAGGGCTGCCTGGAGGTTTTGCGAGCGGAGCTGGTCGTCGGGGAGTTTGCGAAGAGCCTGCTGGAAAGCGGCGGCGGACTCTTCGAAGAGCTTCAGTTTTTCGGCGGCGGCATTGCCGGCGCCGCCGGCCGATTCAGGCTCGATTGCGGACATGGCCTCTGCGGCTCTGAAGAGAGCCACTCCGAGGCCTTCCGCCGCCTTGTCGCCGAACTGGTTGTCGGATGCCATGAGGCGGAAAAGCTCGGCGGCTTTGCCGGAGTTGCCGGCCTTTAGCGACGCTATCGCGGCGTTGAAGCGGATAGTCTGCGTGAGCTCAGGGTCGTGTTGTTCCTTTTCGAGCGCCTGTACGTAGAGATCGGCGGCGGTGGCATGGTCTCCACTACGCCACGCCTTCTGCGCGCGCCGTCCCATTTCCCTTACGGTGAGTTCAGCGTGCGCTTCCGATGCGGGGGAGGCGGGGGCGGAAAATGTCTCGTTAGTGGCGGCGCGGGATTGGGCGGGGATGCCCGCTAGGAGGACAGCGGTCGCGACGGCGGCGGCATCTTTGCGGATTCGGCGTTTGCCGGGGCGGCCGCAGGAGAGGGCGGAGGCCGCGAGGAGTAGGATCAAGGCTGGGATCAGAAATATTTGATAGCGTTCGATCAGGGTCGTCTCGCGGCGTTCGAGCATTTCCTGCGCCTCTATCGCGCGGACATGGCGGTTGTACAGGGTGCCCAACGTGTTGCGGCCAGTGCCGGCTGTCTGGAGCGGGATGTAGCTTCCTTTCGATGCGTTGGCGATATCGATAAGCGTTTTGTTCTGCAGCTTTGTCACCACTTTTTCGCCGCGGTATTCCATGACGGCGCCGAGCGCTTCAACGGGGATTGTCGAGCCGCGCGCGTCGCCTATACCGACGCAGAATATGGGAATACGCCGCCCGCCGGCAGCTGCGGCCTGTTCGACGGATTTCCCTGAGAGATCCTCGCCGTCGGAGATCAATATGATTGCGTTGTGGTCCGTGGCAAGGTTCTCGAACGTCTGGAGCGCGGCTTCTATGGCACCGCCGATGTCGGTTTCGCCACGCGGGGCGGAATCGATCGTGATGCCTGAGAGTGTCTGGCTCAGAAACGCCATGTCGGTCGTGAACGGGCAGAGCAGGGCGGCGCCGTTGCGGAACGCCATTATGCCGGCCCGGTCGCCCTGCAGTACCTCCAGAAGGTCGGCCACGTCGGCCTTTGCACGTTCGAGGCGGTTTGGATGGACATCGTTGGCGAGCATCGACCGGGAGACGTCTATCATTATCAGGACGTTGCGGCCGCTTGTCATGAACGTGTCTTCGCGCTGCCCCCATCTTGGACGCGCGGCGGCGACGACCAGAAGCGCCAGCGCCAGCGTGAACATCGCTATCTGGGTGTTGAAGCGCGTGTCGGAAGTCCGCCGGCCGTTGGTTTTAATCGTGTTTGGGTGGACTAGTTTAGACACGCGCCCCTTGCCACGGCGCCGCAGCCAAAGAATCAGCAGAGCCGGGCAGGGCACAAGCCAGAACAAAAGTAGAACAGCTGGATATGCGAACGTCATTTCCCAATCATCTCCTCATTTGTCATGGCATTATGTCAGAAAATGGGGAAAAAGGCAAATGATTAGGCGCTTAACCCGCGCCAGCCGCCGTACATTGTGTTCCAGATTTTGTCGATTTCGGGTTTTAGTTCCAGCGGATCCCACGTCAGGTCGACGTGCGGGGATCCGTCTGCCAATGCGGATAGAAATTCGGCGGCGGCGTTAAGCTCGGCTGCGAGCACTTCGATGTCGATGTTGTCCATGTTGTCGTCATGGCGGTGATGGTTGACGACGCCGGCATCGCAGTTCTTACGGTGGAACCAGAGTCCCGGCACGCCGCAGACTGCGAATGGGAACTGATCCGTGTATGGGAAGACGTCCTTAGTTAGTTCGAAATAAAAGTCGTGGCGGTGGAATGTATCACGCAGCAATTCAAGGCATGCATCCGGACCGTTGTAGTTGATAGACAACCACCCGAGGAGCGAGGCGGCGCCGTCGCAGTTGAACATAAAGCGACCCTCTCGCTCCACTTCCTGCCTGTGGCGCCGCACGTATGCCGCGCTGCCCACGGAAAGCTGCTCTTCGGCGCCGAAGCTTATGAGGCGCAGGGTGCGGCGGTGATTCCTCCCGGCTAGCATGCCTGCCAGTTCGACAACTGCGGCGGAGGCGGCGGCGTTGTCGTTGGCGCCCGCCGTGCCGGCCTGCGTGTCGTGATGTCCTCCGAAATAAATTATGCCGGCTTCCGGCTCGGTGCCGGGGAGATCGACAATCACGTTTTGCGATTTGCTTTTGCGGCGGCATCCCTCTACGCAAAGGCGGGCTCGTGTAGCTCGGGATTTGTTCCAGCGCAGGGCGTCCGCATATGCGACGTTCAGCGTCGGCAGGGCGCCGTATTCATTCACGTACGCCGGGAAAAGCCCGTCAGCCAGCGCGAAGGGGCCGGGATAGCGCGTATCGACGAAAAGAAGGAACGCCGGCTCCGCCTCCATAAGGCGCCGGTAGTTGTCGGCCGTCTCGATGTGGCAGCCCAGGTGCACGACGGCCCTGCCGCGCAGGAAAGAGAGGTCGTCGCGCAGATAGCCCGTTGCTGTGTCGAAAAACACAATCGGAGCCTCCAGGGTTTTGCCATTGGTCGAAGGCGCGGCACCGAAAAGCGAGCAGTCGAACCGCGTCCATACACCGTCGATCTCCACCTCCAGGGATTCACGGCCGACGGCTCTTTCCCAGACGGGGAATTCCTCACACGTGACGCGCGTTCCCTGGATTGAGGAGGCCTCCGCGGCAAGGTATTCCGCAGCGGCGCGTTCGGCGTCGGAGCCGGCGAGACGCACGCCGAGGTCGACAGTCAATTTTCGCAAATGCCCCTCTAGGCGGGTGGCCGATGCTCCGGGTATTGTCATTTGGTGATATCGTAAATGGTGGGCGATACTGGACTCGAACCAGTGACCCCTACCGTGTGAAGGTAATGCTCTAACCAACTGAGCTAATCGCCCGGGGAATTGCGGAATGAAATCATATTTTAGGTGCTTCCGTCAATAAGAAAAAAGCGGGGTCCGGCTGTTTTTTGTATAAAAAAGCCGGAACGAACTCTTGAAAGTGGCGCCGGTAGGGTGTACAATGGCACCCTCTTTTTTACACAAACACCGGCGATAAACACGATGCCAATATCATACCTACGCGGCAGCTCCGCATTTCCCGCTTTCCGGCTCAACCAGCTCCAGGCCGCAGTGTCTGACAAGATTGGGCGCCCCGTCTCTATTCGGGCGAATTTCGTATACATTCTGAACCTCACGGAGCCGTTGCCAAACGAGATGCTTGCCCGAGCGTGCGAACTCCTCGACGCCTCGGCCAATGCGCCGGTTTCGACGAAAAACGCCATCTACGTCGCTCCGCGCAAGGGCACGATATCGCCCTGGTCGTCGAAGGCAACCGACATCTTCCGCAACTGTGGCTTCGTGCGCGTTCTGCGCGTGGAGCGCGCCGTCGAAATGTTCTTCGAAACCTCCGACGGCAAGACGCTTACCCCGGCCGAGGTTGCCCCGGCGTTCCCGTTGCTCCACGACCGCATGATCGAGGGCGTTTACGATGACCTCTCCGACATTTTTGACATGCTTGATCCGGCCCCCGGCCGCACCTTCGACGTCATTGGCGAAGGCACCGCCGCGCTGGAGCGGGCCAACAAAGAAATGGGCCTTGCACTCTCCGAGGACGAAATAGAATACCTCCTCAAGTGCTACACTGACGCCGGGCAGAACCCGACCGATACCGAGCTCCTTATGTTCGGCCAGGTGAATTCCGAACATTGCCGTCATAAGATTTTCAACGCGGAATGGATCATCGACGGCGAGAAAAAGGACATGAGCCTTTTCAAAATGATCCGGAACACGCACGCCAAACACCCTGAGGGTACCATCGTCGCATATTCCGACAACTCCGGGGTCATCGAAGGGCACAAGTCGGATTCGTTCATTTGCGCGCCGGGCACAAACGCCTATGGTTTTGTGAAAGACCAGGTCGACATCCCCATCAAGGTAGAAACGCACAACCACCCGACCGCCATTTCCCCGTTCCCAGGTGCCTCCACAGGCGTCGGCGGCGAGATACGCGACGAAGCCGCCACCGGCATAGGCTCACGCAGCAAGGCCGGCCTAAGCGGCCTCATCACCTCGCACCTGCGCATTCCCGGCTACCGCCTCCCGTGGGAGAAGGACGCCTCCGCGCCGCCACGCCTCGCGACCCCGCTCCAAATAATGATCGACGGCCCCCTTGGCGGAGCGTCGTTCGGCAACGAATTCGGCAGACCGCAGCTTTGCGGTTTCTTCCGTACTTTCGAGGAGGAAGTCAACGGTAAAAACTACGGCTATCACAAACCCATAATGCTAGCCGGCGGCATGGGCGCGATCAGCCGCGCAATGGTTTACAAGAAGGCGATCCCCCCAGGCTCTCTCATCGTGCAGCTCGGAGGCCCGGCAATGCGCATCGGCCTCGGAGGAGGCGCCGCTTCCTCGCTGGCATCCGGCAGCAACGATGAAGAGCTCGACTTCAATTCTGTCCAGCGTGGCAACGCCGAAGTCCAGCGCCGGTGTCAGGAGGTTATCGACTCCTGCGTCGCGCTCGGCGATGGCAACCCGATCCTCTCCATCCACGACGTCGGCGCCGGCGGTCTCTCAAACGCCTGCCCCGAACTTATTGAGAAAACCGGTGGCAAGTTCGACTTGCGCGCTATTCCGAGTGAAGATTCATCCATGTCGCCCATGGAGATATGGTGTTGCGAAGCGCAGGAACGCTATGTCCTCGCCATTGCGCCTGAGAGCCGCGCCGCCTTCGAGAAGCTCTGCAAACGCGAGCGCTGCCCCGTTGCGTTCATAGGCGTTGCCACCGGCGACCACCGCCTCGTGCTCGTCGATTCGCATTTCAACAACAAGCCCATCGACATGGCTGTATCCGATCTGCTTGGCAAACCTCCGCGCATGACGCGCGATGTCAAGCACGCGGAGCAGAGCATCCCGCCCGTCGCGACCGACGCCATCACATCGGTCTCCGAGGCTTTCGGTGGCCGATAAGACGTTCCTGATCTCGATCACCGACCGCGCTGTCACGGGCAAAGTGCACCGCGACCAGTTCTGCGGCCCGTACCAACTGCCGGTTGCCGACAACGCCGTTGTCACTACAGGCTACCTTGACACCACCGGCTCCGCCATGGCCTGCGGCGAGCGAACCCCGGTTGCCATCGCCAATGGACCGGCATCGGGGCGCCTCGCCGTTACCGAGGCGGTTCTCAACATCGCCACCGCCTGCGTTGGCGACATCGGCAACATCAAACTCTCGGCCAACTGGATGTGCGCATGCGGCGAAGAAGGGGAGGACGCGAAACTCTTCGACACAGTGGAGGCCGTCGCCATGGATTTCTGCCCCGAACTCGGCGTATCGATCCCCGTCGGCAAGGACTCCCTCTCCATGCGCTCCTCCTGGCTGGATCCCGTCACGGGGCTCGAACACAAGCAGATCTCTCCGCTCTCGCTGATCGTGACGGCCTTCTCGCCCGTGGGCGACGTCAACCTCGCCGTCACGCCCGACCTCAAACCCGGAGCATCGAAGCTCGTCCTCGTTGACCTTTCCCAAGGCCGCAACCGTCTCGGTGGCAGCATCCTCGCCCAGACCTGGAACATATCCGGCGGCGATGTGCCGGACATGGACGACGCGCGCCTGCTCCGCCGCTTCTTCTCCGCCCTCCAGCAACTTCTCAAGGAAGGCCGGATTCTCGCGGCGCACGACCGTTCCGACGGCGGGCTTGCGACCACCCTCGCTGAAATGGCGATCTCCGGCGGACGTGGCAGTGTCATCACCCTGCCACGTGCTGCGGGCCGCCGCGCAATCCTCGCCGCGCTCTTCAGCGAGGAACCGGGAATGGTGCTGCAGGTCGCTGAATCCGAAGTGGACAAAGTTCTAAATGAGCTTGCAGGAGCGGGACTTGGCGATTCAGTCTCAGTCATAGGCGATGTCTCCGACGACAAGAACTTCAAGGTCACGTTCGGCGGCGAAACGATCCTCGACACGACCATCGTCCGTATCCGCTCTGTTTGGTCTGAGAACTCCATCCGCATGAGGGCGTTGCGCGACAACCCGGCATGCGCCGAACAAGAGCGGTTCAATGCGGCGGACTCCAACGATCCTGGCATGAATTTCAGGGTCACCTACGATCCCGACGCCCTACCGAACCTACGGAACCCCTCCGCGCGTCCGCGCGTGGCCATCTGCCGCGAGCAGGGGATCAACGGCCAGGTTGAAATGGCGGCGGCGTTCACGATCGCAGGCTTCGAGGCCGTGGATGTGCACATGACGGATTTGCTAGACGGGCTTGTCGATCTCGCGTCGTTCAACGGTCTTGTTGCCTGCGGCGGCTTCAGCTATGGAGACGTTCTGGGCGCCGGTTCCGGATGGGCCCGTTCGATACTCTACAACCAACGGCTGCGTGACATGTTCGAGATTTTCTTCAACCGGCCTGCCACCTTCACATTCGGCGTCTGCAACGGCTGCCAGATGATATCTCAGCTCAAGGACATAATTCCCGGGGCGCAGGACTGGCCGCGCTTCGTGCGGAACGCCTCGGAGCAGTTCGAGGCTCGCTACTGCACCGTTGAGATAGTGGAGTCCCCGTCCGTGCTTCTGAGGGGCATGGCGGGATCTCGAATTCCGGCATCTGCGGCGCACGGGGAGGGGCTGGCCAAGTTCGCCGACGCCGCGACGCGCGATCGAGTGATCGCCTCATCGTGCATCTGCTTGCGCTATGTTGACGGTACGGGCGCGCCTACGGAGCGTTATCCCTTCAACCCGAACGGCTCAGAAGGCGGGCTTACCGGCTTCACCTCCACCGACGGGCGTGCGCTCATAATGATGCCGCACCCCGAGCGCGGCTTCAGGTCAGTTCAGCTTTCCTACAGGCCGGCGGACCGCTTCAAGGGAGAGGCCGGTCCGTGGATGCGCCTCTATCACAACGCAAGGGCGTTCGTGTAAGGCTAGTTCCTCGGTGTGATATCACTCGTTGTCACTGTGCGGACACCTGATTTGAGGATGACGTTTATAATGGGGCCGTTAGTCGTGTCAGGCACGAACGAAGCGATGTCGGCCTGGGCTGGCCATACGGGTTTCGGTTTGCCGGCCTCCAGCAAGTAGCTGTTGATCAGCCCCAGTGTCACGTCGGACGCGTTAGTCACCGTGTTGTTTTCTTGGAGAATCTCCTTGATGGTGTCTTGACAGTATTTAAGCTCGTAAGCTGCCGATTCGATGGCTATGCCTTCGCGCGCCTTGACAACTGGCGGATAGATGGTTGCCACGGCTAGCACCACAATCGATATGATCAAGACGAGAACTAGGAGCGAGACTCCTTCTTTGTTTTTGGCGGACTTGTTGGTTTCCATGATGTTAGACCTCCACTGAAAGTAGCGCCGCCCCGTCAGCACCGGGTTCGATGGCGTATGGAGGCATGTCGGCGGGGATCAGACAGGTGCGCCCGTGGGGGATGCTCTGCGAACCCGCGCCCCAGGAGATGACGGCTTCGCCATGCGCCGCGAACAGGATGCGGAAGGACGAGCCATTGGGCTCGACCGGTTCCGTTCCGGAAAGAGACAGGCGTTCCATGGTGAAGAAATCTGAACGCAAGATGCGCTCACGTTTGTTTATTTTGTTCGTGGCCGACATTTCGATGGGTACTTGCAGGCCGAGAGTCGGCGCCCTCCAGTCTATCACCTCAAGCGCCTGCGCAATGTGGAGCTTGCGCGGCATGCCGTCTGAGCATAAGCGATCCCAGTCGTATATCCGGTAAGTTGTGTTCGAACTCTGCTGTACCTCTAAAATCAGACACCCTTCGCATATGGCATGGACAAGCCCACCGGGAATATAGAGCGCCTTGCCAGGCTCCGCCTTGACGGTCTGAAGGAGCGAGGGCGTGTTTTTAGCCTTGATCGCATCCTGCAGGACACGGGGCCCTACTCCTGGCTTGAGTCCTGCGCATACGAAAGCGTCTTTCGACGCATCCAGGAAATACCACATTTCCGTTTTGGCCTCGCCCCCGTACCTCTGCGCGGAATTCTCGTTGGGGTGGACCTGCACGCTGAGACGTGTTTTGGCGTCGATGATCTTTATGAGCAACGGAAAGCGAGTGCCGTCGCAATGGGTGCCTAGGAAGGCCGCACCCGATTCATTGCATATCTCCTCGAGAGTTTTCCCGGCGAGCGGTCCGTTCTCCACGACGCCCATGCCGTCAGGATGCGCGCTTATCTCCCATGATTCCGCGCATGGATTCGGGGCGCGGTCGCGCGAAAACAGCGAGGCTATACGGGTTCCCCCCCAGATGTAGTCGCGGTAAATGGGTTTGAACAGCAGTGGATATGGCATAGTCGTCGCTTCTTGGAGTATTGAATGGTTCACGCGGGTTCCCGCATGCTGAAATTCCGGTGTATGTGAACCACGCATTCTATCATTCCGTCGCAAAAAAAGGAAGAAGAGAGAATTTGTTGGAAAGAGCCGGTTGTAATGAGCTTGAGAAAAAAAAACTGCCAACTTGCAGACAGAGTGCAATTGGAGTATTATACACCGCGTTTTTTTGACGCGCCGATCAACAGCCGGTGCGAATATGGATCAAACCAATTATGTACAACCCAGTTTCCAACAAGACAGATTTCAACGCCATGGAGGAAGGTGTCCTCCAATTTTGGCGGGAGCACGACACTTTCAAAAAGAGTCTGGATCAGACAGAAGGTGGCAGGGAGTTCGTGTTTTACGACGGCCCTCCGTTCGCCACTGGTCTGCCTCACTACGGCCACCTGCTCGCCGGAACGATCAAGGACGTCATACCGCGCTACCAGACTATGCGTGGCATGCATGTAGAACGCCGTTTTGGATGGGATTGCCACGGGTTGCCGATCGAGGCGCTAGCGCAGGACGCGCTCGGCATATCCGGCGCGCATGATATACAGAAATTTGGGGTCGACAAGTTCAACGAACAGTGCCGTTCCATGGTATTGCGCTATGTCGGCGAATGGCGTCGTACTGTCACTCGCATGGGGCGATGGGTTGATTTCGACAACGACTACAAGACGCTCGATCTGGATTTCATGGAGACAATCTGGTGGGTCTTCAAACAGCTATGGGAGCAGGGACGCGTGTACAAGTCGTACCGCATCATGCCGTACTCGTGGAAGCTAAACACGCCTCTTTCAAACTTCGAAGCGGGAAGCAACTACAAAGACGTCCAAGACCCCTCCATCACCGTGCGCGTCAGGGTCAAGGAAGGGGCGCCCGCAGAATGGGGCGCGACGAACCTTCTCATCTGGACCACAACGCCGTGGACGCTACCCGCCAACCTCGCTGTCTGCGCGGGACCTGATCTCGATTACCTCGCCGTGCGTGACAAAGATGACGGCACGGTTTACATCGTCGCCGAAGCGCGCCTTGATTCCGTTTACAAAAAGGCGGAGGCGTACGACGTTGTCGCCAAACTTAAAGGTGCAGACCTAAAGGGCTGGACCTATGAGCCGCTTTTCCCTTACTTCAAGGACATGTCGGGTGCGTTCACTGTGTTCAATGGCGATTTTGTGACAACATCGGACGGCACTGGCCTCGTCCATCTCGCTCCTGCATACGGGGAGGACGACTTCCAGGCTTGCCGGGCAGCGGGTCTAACCGAGATCGCCGACCCTCTCGACTCCGACTGCAAGTTCACATCCCAGGTCCCCGAGTATGAAGGCATGTTCTGCAAAGACGCTGACAAGCTAATCATACGTCGGCTCAAGGACGAGGGAAAACTCGTTCACCAGACGACAATAGTCCACTCGTACCCGTTTTGCGACCGCACCGACACGCCCCTCATCTACCGGGCAATCGATGCGTGGTATGTCCGCGTTGAAGACGCCAGGGACCGCCTGGTCGTCAACAACGAGACGGTCGGCTGGATGCCCGAGTATGTTGGCGACAAACGCTTCGCCAACTGGCTCAAGGAAGCAAAGGACTGGAACATCTCGCGCAACCGTTTCTGGGGTTCGTGCATCCCGCTCTGGATAAACGAAAAAGATCCGGACGACATCATCTGCGTCGGCTCAATTGAAGAACTTGAAGCGCTATCCGGAGTCAGGCTCAACGATCTACACAAACATTTTGTGGATCCAGTGATTATCAAGCGCGACGGCAAGACGTACCGCCGCACGCCTGAGGTGCTCGACTGCTGGTTCGAGTCTGGCTCGATGCCATACGCCCAGCAGCACTACCCCTTCGAAAACAAGGAAAAATTCGGAGAGATCTATCCCGCCGACTTCATCGCGGAAGGCCTAGACCAAACTCGCGGCTGGTTCTATACGCTGCTCGTGCTTGGTACGATGTTGTTCGACAAGTCGCCGTACAGAAACGTCGTCGTGAATGGCCTCATCCTTGCCGAAGACGGCAAGAAGATGTCAAAACGACTTAAGAACTATCCAGACCCCATGGATGTCGTGACTACTTACGGAGCGGATGCCTTGCGTCTTTACATGATCAACTCCGCTGTTGTGCGTGGCGAGAATCTGCGTTTCAGCGAGGCGGGGGTCAAGCAGGTGCTTCGCGATCTGCTCATCCCTTGGTGGAACTCATACTCGTTCTTCGTCACATACGCCAACGTTGACGGCTGGTGTGAGGATGCTCTAGCGACGCCAGATTCCGACAACGAACTCGACCGCTGGATTGTATCCTCCCTTGAGACGCTCATCTCGGATGTCACTGAGGCGATGGACTCCTACGACCTCCAGCGCTCCGTGCGCCCGTTCGTCGGCTTCATCGAAAACCTCACCAACTGGTACATACGCCGCAGCCGCCGCCGCTTCTGGAAATCGCAGAACGACTCCGACAAACTTAACGCATACCGCACGCTGCGTTATGTTCTTGTTCAGCTTTGCAAAGTCGCCGCTCCGTTCACCCCGTTCATTTCAGAGGAAATCTACCGCAACCTGCGAGGCTCCGACATGCCGGAATCCGTCCACCTTTGTGGATTCCCGAAAGCAAACGCCGCAGCGCGCGACATCAAGCTCGAAGAGCAAATGGCCCTTGCCCAGACAGCTGTCAACCTAGGCCACTTCCTACGCAAGCAACGTGATATGAAAGTGCGTCAGCCTCTCTCTCGCGCTGTCGTCGTGTCTGCCCGTCGGGGCGTGATTGAGGCATTGCGTCCAATGGCGGACGTCATTGCCGAGGAGCTCAACGTCAAGAGCGTCGAATTCGGCACAGACGAATCCCGGTTCGTATCGCTAACTGCCAAGGCGAATTTCAAAGCCTTGGGCTCTAGGCTTGGCAAGCGCATGAAAGCGGCCGCCTCGGCCATTGAGGCGCTTCCTTCCGAAGAGCTTGAGCGTCTGCGGGGCGGCGAAACAATAACTCTCGAAATTGGCGATGGCAGCCCGGCGGTCGAACTCTCGGCAGACGACGTGCTCGTGCAGCGCATCGAACACGAGGGCATGACTGTCGCGAACGAAGGCGCGGTTACCATTGCGCTCGACACTCGTCTCGATCAAGCACTCATAAACGAGGGAATGGCGAGGGAATTCGTCTCCAAAGTGCAGGCAATGCGCAAAGATAATGGCTGCGACGTCTCCCAGCGCATCTCAATAAGATACGAAGCTGACTCCGCCACCGCCGCCGCCATCGCCGACCATGCAGACTATATTTGCGCCGAAACCCTCTGCACCGACTTCTCCCAGGGGTCTTCCTCTGACGCGGCCAAAGTCGACATAAACGGCAATCCAGTCAAAATCACGCTATCTAAAAACTAAACATTTTTTGGTTCCAATACTGTCGCCAACGTTATGGCGCACATGCCGCGTGCTTGCTAACGGAACCCGGTTGAATTGCCTAAAGGTTGTACTGGATCGTTTGGAGATTTGCGTAGAGGATGCCGCTGAAATGGTACCCTCTGCAAGCCTAAGGATCCGTTATCAAAAGCGCTTTTGCGGATTGTCCTGAAATACTGAACCGTTTGGAAGGATTTTAGAAAAGAAAAGGTTGGTCCAAGGCGGCCACAGGAGCGTAACTGTGCCGGTGGATGGGGCAGGAGCCGTGGATGCGCAACGCCTCAAGATGTTCAGGAGTTGGGTACCCTTTGTGCTTTGCAAAACAGTATTCGGGATAGAGCAAATCCATTTCGCACATTATGCGGTCTCGCGTTGTTTTTGCGGCCACGCTCGCCGCTGCGATGAGAAAGCTTTTTGAGTCACCTTTTACTATCGCTGTGGATCCGCAAGGAAGACCGCGCACGGGAAGACCGTCCACCAAGGCATGAGTCGGAACTCCATGTGGTAGATTTTCAACGGCACGCTTCATGGCTAAATGCGTGGCGCGCAGTATGTTGATCCCGTCTATTTCGGTATTGTCTGCTATGCCGATACCTATCTCCACCCCATCAGTGCAAGAGAGTATGCCAAGATATTCATCGCGTTGACCGGCGGAGAGCTGCTTGCTGTCGTTCAGACAAGCTAGCAAGCCTTCGCGTAATCCCTTCGCGATTTCCGGGGACATGAGAACAGCGCCGGCCACAACTGGGCCGGCGAGTGAACCGCGTCCGGCCTCGTCAACGCCCGCGAGGCGGGCTGTGGGGCTTGAAGACCAGAAGCGAGTTTCATACGAGAGCACATTGAGCCTCGTAGACCGCGGTGTTTACTCCTTTTCGCGCAAACGGGTCTTTTTGCCGCTAAGGTCGCGCAGGTAGTACAGCTTCGCGCGGCGGACATGCGCAGAGCGCTCTACTTCCACCTTCGCGATGTGCGGTGAATGAACCGGGAAGACCTTCTCGACGCCGATGCCATACGATGTGCGGCGAACCGTGAAAGTTTCGTTTGCGCCATCGCCATCGCGCGCTATTACCGTTCCGGCGAATATCTGGATGCGTTCCTTGTCGCCTTCTTTGATTTTAATTGAGACTTTGACTCCGTCTCCGATTTCGAACTGGGGCACTTCAGCCTTTTCGTTCTCCGCCGTAATTTTGTCCAGTATGGTGCTCATATCAGTTTCTCTCCTGCTGTGCGTCCTCCTCTTCGGATTCCGCTTGCGGCCGGGCTGGTGGCCCCGCCAAGTTCTTTTCTTCCGTTGTGGCGCGGGTTCCCCCGCGGCGTTTTCTTTTCTTTTCTTTTGTTTCTTCTTTGCACGGCAATCCCATTCGCGCCGCCAGATCCGGTCTTCTCTCGAGGGTGATGCGTTCGGCCTCTCTGCGGCGCCATTCCGCGATTGCGGCGTGGTTGCCGCTCTGTAGGATTTTCGGCACTCTCAGTCCTCTGTACTCAACAGGTCTTGTAAACTGCGGGTAGTCGAGCAGGCCTGTCTCGAACGATTCATCGACTGTGGCGCCTTCTCCCCCAAGTACTCCTGGGAGCAACCTGACCACCGCGTCAACCACCACCGCAGCCGGCAGGACTCCGTTCGTAAGAACGTAATCACCGATTGAAAACTCCTCCGGCTTGAGCAACTGCCTGACCCTGTCGTCTATCCCCTCGTAATGCCCGCAGATGAAAACTATGTGCTTTTCCTTTGCCAAGCGGTGCGCGTCGGTCTGTTTGAACGGGCTCCCCGAGGGGGTCATCATGACGATTTTGGATTCCTGATCGGTAACCGATTCGACCGCCTGCATGAGAGGATCCGCCAACATAACCATTCCCGGGCCTCCGCCGTACGGACGGTCGTCCGTGGTGTGCCTGGCGTCCGCCGCGAAGTCCCTGGGGTTGACCGTCCCGAACCGCGCCGCCTCCATTGCCGCCGCTCTTTTCAGCATGCTGTGCTTCAGAAAGCCGGCAAGCATTTCCGGAAAGACCGTGACGAAGTCTATGCGCAGGCAATTGGATTGGTACACCCCCGGGGCCCCCTTCGCGCTTACGCCGTGGCTACTCGGCGGGCTCTGAGGCTTCGACCGCCTCGGCCGGCTGCGCGGCGGGCGAAGCCTTCTCGCGGCGAACAAGACTGCGGACGGTGTCGCTCAACTGCGCGCCGTTGTTTTTCCAGTAGTCGATGCGCTGGACGTCTATGCCGAAATTTTTGCCGGTTTTCTTGGGATCGTACCAACCCAGCATTTCTATGAAACGCCCGTCTCTCGGGAAACGGGTATCTGTCGCCACGACGCGGAAACAGTTATCCCTGTTCGCGCCCGTGCGTGTCAATCTAACTTTAACGGACATGTATTCCTCTTACTTTGTGAACGAAACGAATGAAAAGGCAAGTATTGTGGCATATGACCGCTGGGAAATCCAGCAAAAAAAACACTGGAATTCCAACTTTACCGGATTTTGATCAGAACGAGAAACAAGATGGGCATAACAAAGGCCTGTATGAGGACGAAGCGCATCAGCACCTGCGCGTTTGACCACTGCAGGTTGTGACGGCAGTGGTCGTGAAGTGGGAACCGGAACCTGTGGAGCTGCCGGACTATCCAGCTTGGATGGTGTTCGCTGGTGTATTCGGCTGAGGATTCGCGCTTTATTTGGTATGGGTTTGAAATGTCAACGCCCATGCGGGCGAGGATTTTGAGGATCGCTATTTTCATCAGGCCAGTGCCCCCGTTGAGCAGAACTATCGGCGCCACCACCAGCACCAGAAACGGGTTGCCGCTTGTCATTACAGCCACGCCCACAAGCAGCCCGAGAAAGCGCGATCCCGCATCTCCCATAAGCACCTTGCTCGGCTCGGCGTTGAACCATAGGTAGCCAGCCACGCTGCCAGCGAAAGTCGCCGTCAGGATAGCCCATCGCGCGCCTTCGGTGTAATGAGGCACCAGGAGGGTTTCCGCCACGAGCTTGTTGCCGACAACGCCATATAGGAAGACGGCCAGCGCGAACAACGACATGAGCGTCAACGTGCCCGCGAGGCCGTCGACACCGTCCGAGCAGTTCGTGGCGTTCATTGTGATCCACAGCACCGGCACGGCGATTGCAACGTACCACCACCATTCCAGCATGATGGAGTGTTTCCATAACGGGAGCCATATTTCTACGGGCTGCCCGAGGCAAAGGAACATGGCCGTGGCTAACGCTATAATGAAGTCAAAAGCCCCTTTTTTAAGCCGGCCCCACGGCTTCGCGGAATTGTCGTCGAGATATCCTGTCACCATTGCCGCGAAGAGGCACGCCACTATGGCCCACTGCCTGTTGACGAGTTGGCGCCACGACGACTGTACCGAAGCGAACGCGCCTTTGATGGCATCGGCCAACTCACCAAAAGTCTTCGCTGTATCCATTGATGGGTCCGATATAGGAAGCACCAGCAGCAGGACGGGCAGCGTAAGCCATAGCATTAGACGGCCTGCGCCGGTTGGCTTGCCAGCCGACTTTTCGCCGTCCTTGACAAGCTTTTTGCCGCGGTCGCGGGGCAGGACGTGCCACAGTCGCGGGAGAAAAAACCATACAGACAAAGCTGCGAGCATAGCGCCTATACAGATAAGAACTAGGTGGGAGCCCATGATGCGAAACGGGCCCCATGAAGAGGTAAGGTATTTGAGATAAAACAGCATTGTTGATAATACTAATTAAAGAAAAACATGGCCTTGAGGAGGCTGAAATTGATTTGGCGGATTCTAGCAGATGCAGCCGAGGTATGGAATAAATTTTTGCCACAATCAATCGAATTGTATTCCGAATATGGGCGTGATAAGAAAAATTTTGGATCTTAAAACGTAGCTTTATCCGAATAAGTCTTTGAAAGCTCCATTGCTTTTCTGGTGTTTCCGCCTTTTTGTTGCATCTAGGACAGAGAGTTTGTCCGCGGTATGTCAAAGGGTGCATCGTGATTTTTATGCATGATCCAAATAAGGCATTGCGTTTCCGTTGCCGTATGCGCTAGAATGCTAGACATCAACCACCACCCAAGGGAA